>JBBQSL010000105.1:0-11981 GCA_038213895.1 Kiritimatiellales bacterium
GATTATCGACGTTCGCGATACCAAACTCTTTGCCGCCGGTCATCCTGCCGATGCGATAAATATAGGCATTCGCGGACGTTTCGAAACCTGGACAGGCATCATGATTCCGTGGGGCGATCCCTTTGTGCTACTCGGATCGGACGGGGAAGTTCAGGAAGCCGCCTTCCGCCTGAAGCGCATCGGATATGATGCGCCAGCCGGTTTTCTGCAAGGCGGTCCGGACAGTTGGAAACAGGCCGGCCTGCCTATCCGATACGTTAAAATGGTGAACCCCAAGGATCTTTATCAGCAGATGCAGGCCGACACGGCCCCGATCATCGTGGACGTGCGTCTGCCAACGGAATGGATGGGCCTGCGCATCGGCAACGTGCTGAATATTCCGTTGAACAAATTGTTCGCTGACGGCAAACGCCTGTCCAAAGACATGCCGGTTCTCACCGTCTGCAACTCCGCCTATCGTTCAAGCATGGGGGCTGCGGTGCTCCAGAAGATGGGGTTCACAAGCGTCCTCAACATGGAGGGCGGCAGCGAAGCGTGGATTGCTGACGGCCTGCCCACCCTGAGCGCAAGCGGGCACGGTTCGACCGCCCCTGCCGCACGGGCTGTCAAACTTCCGGAACGGCTGGCCGCCGCAGAACTCAAACGCATGATGATGGATCTTCCAGCAACCTTTGAAATTGTCGATGTGCGTCCGCCGGCACATTACGCGGACTTCAGTCTGCCCGGCTCAATCAATGCGGACATCGCAGACTTGATTGCCAATCCGGCTTATCTCACGGGTGCAGCTCCTTTGATCATCGTGGATCGCGACGGCTCGCTGGCAATGGCCGCAGGCGGTATTCTCTCTCAGAAAACCGGACGGCCGATCAAAGTACTTTACGGCGGACTGGAAGCCTACTGGAACGACTCTGCCGCACCGCTGCCGCCAGCGCCGTCCTCGGGTCCAGCCGTCAAACCGTCTGCTGCCGCACCACCGCCCGCGAAGTCTGCCGCGCCGGCATCGGCAGTTCCGGAAACACCTAAGAAGAAAAGCGCGGGGTGCTGAGTATGGAACCAAAACCCGGCAATCCTCATAAACCTGCACCCTACTCGAACCCCTATCTTGCCGGGGTTCTGCTCGGGCTGGTGCTTCTGGCTTCATTTGTAATCCTCGGCACAGGGCTGGGCGCATCGGGCGGCATCGCACGCATCGGCGCGTCGCTTTCCATGTGCGTTTCGACACCTCACACACTGGGCAGCGAATACTTCGGCAAATGGGGAGCCCATCCGCTGAATTACTATCTCGTGTTCATGTTCGCCGGCACGTTCATCGGCGCACTGTTCTCGGCATTGCTGGCGAAACGCGTGCGTATTCAGGTCGAACGAGGACACTCGTCCTCGGCCAGCCGCCGACTCGCATTTGCCCTTGCAGGCGGCGTGATCGTCGGCTTCGCGAGTCGTCTGGCCCAGGGCTGCACCTCCGGTCAGGCCTTGAGCGGCGGCGCACTGCTGCTCACCGGCAGTCTCGTATTTATGGTGTGCCTCTTTGCCAGCGGGTATGCGACGGCCTGGTTCGTAAGGAGGCAGTGGCATGATTAATACCTTTTATAGCCTTGATGCGCTCGGCACTCCCGTGGCCTTATTTCTCGCTTTGCTGATCGGTTCCGGATTCGGCTTCGCGCTTGAGCGGGCCGGCTTCAGCAGTTCGCGCCGTCTGGCGGGCGTTTTTTATTTCACCGATATGGCGGTTGTGAAAGTTATGTTTACCGCCCTCATCACGGCCCTGCTGGGGCTCTCATATATGGTGGGATTCGGCTGGATTGAGCTCGATCAGATATTCCTCATGCCGACCATTTACGGGGCTCAAATCGCGGGCGGTTTGCTGTTCGGTATCGGATTTGCTATGGGAGCCTGGTGCCCCGGCACGGCGGCAGCCGGTCTCGCGGCCGGACGGATTGATGCACTCGTATTCCTGCTGGGCACCATCGGCGGAAGCATTCTGTTCAATGAACTTTTCCCTGCGATCCGGTCCCTGTACACGGCAGGCGACCGGGGCGTGCAAATGGTTTATGCCGCCGCCGGCATGTCGCGCAATGGATTTATCTTCGCGTTCACGCTGACGGCTGTGACGGCCTTCTGGCTGTCGGAGTTTGCCGAAAAGAAACGTATGGAGCGCGCTCCCTATCTGGGTTCGCCGTTTCTGAAAGTTTTCAGTATGGCGCTGGTAACGCTGGCGGCTGGCTTATTTGTCCTGACACCCGCCACGTCAACGGGCATTAACGAGAAAGTGCTGCTGAAAGGTGTCGAAAACGCAAAAGACCATATCGAGCCCGAAAAACTCGCCGACCGCCTGATGGCCGGTGAACCCGATCTCGTGGTCGTGGATGTGCGTCCAGTGGCCGAGTTTAACGCCTTCCATATCCGTAGTGCTATTAACGTTCCGCTGGCCCAATTGGCAGATACTCTTCAACCGTATAAAAACAAAGGCCTGATCGTTCTATATTCCAATGGGATGACCCATCCGGCGCAAGCCCGCGACTCGCTCCAGCGTCAGGGCTTCAGTAACGTTTATCTGCTGACAGACGGTCTGCAAGGCTTCCGGGATCGCTGCCTCAAACCCGTTTCGTTGCGATCCGAGCCGTTGACGCCATCGGCGGCGGCGCGAGTCAACGCCTGGCGCGCCTTCTTCGCTGCGTCGGCCGTTTCTGCCAAGGCGGACACCTCTGCGCCGGTAAATGCCGTTATGCCCCGGATCGTTGAGACCGATCAGCTTGAGTCCATGCTCGGCGCGTCGGGACTCAAGATCATCGACCTGCGACCGCAGCCGGAATACAACACCGCGCACATTCCGGGTTCACTCAGTCTCAGCGTAGAGAGTCTGCGCGGCAATATCGGAGGCGTACCGTCCATGCTCCTGCCGCCGCCGATGCTCGCCGCCCAGTTCTCCTTGCTGGGATTGCAGCCCGCCGACACCGTCGTCATCGTGTCCGGTGAAAAGTTATACGACACCACGTTGGTCGGCATGGCCTTTGAACGAATGGGCCACATGAATTACACAATCATGAACGGCGGCTACGCCAAGTGGGCTCAGGAAGGCCGACCCGCAAACGCCGCGTTGCCCACCGTAACCGGATCGACGTACCCGGTGAAACAGAGCGCGGATGGTTTCACAGTTGATTTCCGGAACGTGGCCGCCAAACTCGGTAAGTCCGGCACCATGATCATTGATGTTCGGCCCGAAGACTACTACGTCGGCAAGAAGTCCGACGAAGCCCGTGCCGGGCATATTCCCGGTGCACTCAATCGGCCGTACACAGAGGATGTCGTTACGAGTTCCAACAAGGTCTCTTCATTCCAGCCGATCAAAGCGTTGGCCGCCGCGTACAACCAGATCATTCCGTCGAAAGAGACGGAGGTCATTGTGCATTGCCGCACCGGGCACCAGGCTAGCCAGACGTTCTTCGTGCTGAAACGTCTGCTGGGATATCCGAACGTCCGCTGGTACGACGCCGGTTGGACTG
The DNA here is from genome assembly GCA_038213895.1 of Kiritimatiellales bacterium. Classification (GTDB taxonomy): domain Bacteria; phylum Verrucomicrobiota; class Kiritimatiellia; order Kiritimatiellales; family Tichowtungiaceae; genus Tichowtungia. The sequence goes on from JBBQSL010000105.1 coordinate 3,501, forward strand.
AATGGGCGGCGCGTATGGAACTGCCCGTGGCAAAGACCCCATAGCTGTTCCCGCCACAACCGGTAGGGTTTTATGTTTAAGAGGTTTAGACAGATCACTCCGAGTTTGTTACATCTTATCAGTAAGGATACATCCCGCTATGAAACTGGTCATCGCCACACGCAATCCGCATAAGCTTCAGGAAATTCACGCAATCTTTAATTTCCAAGGTCTGGAGGTCTGTTCCGCCTTGGATTTTCCAGAAATTCCCGATGTGATCGAGGACGGTCATACGCTGGAGGCCAATGCTATAAAAAAAGCCGTGGAAATCTGTAAAGCCACCGGACTGCCCTCGCTGGCCGACGATTCCGGACTTGAAGTTGAAGCGCTGAACGGCGAGCCGGGCGTCTATTCGGCCCGCTGGTCCGGTGAAGGGTGTACCTATGCTGACAATAACGCCAAACTTTTGCGCGAACTGGCGGGGAATCCGAATAGACACGCACGATTCCGTACCGTCATGGCTCTCGCTTTGCCCGGAGAACAGCCGCTGACCGTTGAAGGCTCCGTACAGGGTCGTATTATCCACGAACTTCGCGGCGAGCAGGGTTTCGGTTATGATCCGCTTTTTATTCCAGAGGGTTTCAACCAGACTTTTGCCGAACTTGCAGCGGACGTTAAAAACCGGATATCGCACCGCGCCCGAGCCCTCAACGCCGCGTCCAATGTTTGGAAACATTTTTTCCAAGATTTGGAAAATTTGTAGGGCAAGCCTCTCCGGTATTCCGGAGGGCTTGCAGTATGGGCCACGCCTTTTCTTAAAACGCTCTAGCCGATAGCGTCTTTGCCACGTTCGCCAGTACGAATACGGATACATTCGTCGAGGCTATGGATGAAGATTTTGCCGTCGCCGATCTTTCCAGTGCGGGCCCCTTTGATGATAGCCTCAACCGTCGGTTCGACAAACCCTTCATTGACCGCCACTTCGATGCGCACCTTTTTGAGAAGGTTCACTTCGACATCCGCGCCGCGGTAGGTTTCATGATAACCCTTCTGCTGTCCGCAACCCAGTGCGTTGGTGACAGACATCCTGAAGACCTCTTTTTCATAGAGAGCCTGTTTCACGGCGTTGAGTCGCTCAGGCTGAATATATGCTATAATCAGTTTCATTTTTGTTCCTTTCGTTTCACTCGGATCGTAGGTCGGAAAGTCTGAAGATCACAGGGCATTGGACTTTTAGACTTTCGACTTTTGACTCATTTTTAGCTATTGGTGAAGAACTGGAAGCCAGCATAGGCCTCTTGTCCGTGTTCGCCGATATCCAGACCCTTAAGCTCTTCCTCTTCGCTTACGCGGATACCGATGGTCTTCTTCAGGATCCAGAAGATCAACAGAGCGGCTGGGAAACAGAATATTCCGTAGGCCGCAACCCCGAGCAACTGAGTCATAAAGGTATAATCTGGATTCGTGCTGAAAACCCCGACCGCCAGCGTGCCGAACACGCCACCGACCAGATGCACCGAGAGCGCACCGACCGGGTCGTCGATTTGCAGTTTGTCAAAGAACATCACACCGAGCACCGCCAGAATACCCGCAACCAGTCCGATGATCACCGAAGCGGTCACCGAGACCGTATCCGCGCCAGCCGTGATCCCAACCAGACCGGCAAGACAGCCGTTGAGCACCATCGTAAAGTCCGGCTTTTTCTGGATGAGCCAAGAGGTCAGCATGGCACCGATCGTTCCAGCCGCAGCCGCCAGCGTGGTGGTCACCAGTACAAACGAAACCTTGCCTGGATCTGCCGACAGCACCGAGCCGCCGTTAAATCCGAACCAGCCGAGCCACAGCATAAACACGCCGATGGTCACCATTGAAAGGTTATGCCCCATAATCGGCTTAACCTTGCCGTTGACATATTTTCCAATACGCGGACCGAGAACCAACGCGCCAGCTAAAGCGCCCCACCCGCCGACCGAGTGAACCAGCGTCGAACCTGCAAAGTCATGAAAGTTCAACTTGCTCAACCAGCCGAGACCCCAGGTCCACGATCCGACGAAGGGATAGACCAGCGAAACATAGATCGCCGAAAAAACAAGGAACGATCCCAGCTTGACGCGTTCGGCAACAGCGCCGGAAACGATCGTTGCGGCGGTGGCAGCAAACATGGCTTGGAAGAGAAAATCCGTCCAGTAGGTATATCCAATGTTATAGGCGCTGGTCATCCCTGCGGCATCTGTCCCAATACCGAATCCGGCAAATCCTAGAATACCCGGAATGATAAATTTACCGGGATACATCAGATTAAACCCGACCAGTGCGAAGCCCAGAATACCGATCGCGGGAATCACGGTATTCTTAAACAGAATATTCGTGGCATTCTTCGCGCGGCATAGTCCGGTTTCCACCATGGCGAAACCCAGATTCATGATAAACACCAAAAAGGTGGCCACCATCATCCAGGTATTGTTGATTGTAAACATTTCGACTGAGGCCTTAGCGACCGCAGCCACCGCCGGTACTGCTACCTCCTCTGCTAGGACTGGAACAGCCAGTCCGACCAGCATCAGTGCCAGTGCCGGCATTAGTGCTTTCTTTCTCTTGTACATACGCCCCTCCCTCTTGGTTAAACATCAAAACCAATCGCCCCATGCGACCAGTTGAAAAGGTATTAAGCAAAAAGCAGGCCACTAATTTTCAAATATAGTTAAGGCGTTTATAATAAACTATTTACTATAAAATTAACTAAAAATAAATGCATACAGTTTTGTATTTATGTATTTTAGACAGACATTATTGTAATTAATATCTATTCGAGAAAGGATTCAACCTCTGAAACACGGCGGCAGGTCAGCATCTTACGGGCAGTGTAAACCGCTTTTTCCATGCTGATCTTCGCAATGGCCTGCTGGATCTCGTGCATGCGTCGCGGCGGCAGACTCAATTTCGTGATCCCCGCGCCAATCAAGAACGGTATCATCTTCGGATCCATGGCGATATCCCCGCAAATCGAAAGATCTTTGCCCTGTTTACGAGCCACGGATGAAACCCGCTCAATCGCCCGCAAAATAGCTGGATGGTGCGATAGATAAAGTTTGGCGACCTGATCGTTCGTTCGATCAACCGCCAACATATATTGAATCAGATCGTTGGTTCCAATCGACATGAAATCGACCTCTTGCGCTAGGTCTTCGATCAACTCAACCGCCGAGGGCAGTTCAACCATAATACCGATCTTTGTATCGCGGTTGTAGCGTTCGCCACGGTCATCGAGTTCTTTCATGCAGGCATACACCACATCACGCGCCTCTAGAAAATCATCCAGCGAAGCAATTAGTGGGAACATGATGCGGGTATTGCCGCCCACTCCAGCTCGCAAAAAGGCCCGTAACTGCTCCGAAAAAATGTCTTTATGCATCAGCGAAAAACGAATGGCGCGAAGTCCGAGAAATGGATTGGCCTCTTCCGACTCTCCCTGATACGAAAGAACCTTATCGCCGCCAATATCCAAGGTGCGGAAGGTCACTTCGCGTTGACCCATCACCTCGACGATCCGACTATAGACTCGGAACTGTTCTTCCTCAGACGGAAAGGCGTTACGAATAATGAATGGAAATTCACTGCGATAGAGGCCAACGCCTTCTGCGCAACAGGCCGTAGCCGACTTAAGATCACTCAATAGATTAATGTTAGCAAAAAGATGGATGCGGGAACCATCAGCAGTCAGAGTCATTTCGCAGACCTGCGCAGAAGTCTCAATCTGAATGAGAGTTTGCTGATGTTCGGCGTATTCCTTGAGCACCTCGTCAGACGGCTCGATATAAACCGTACCTTGATCGCCGTCGATCAGCAACGCACAGGATTCTCCAAAGAGGTCTAACTGCTTCGCATCGATCATCACCATCGGCTTTTGCAGTGAGCGGCAGATGATCGCGTTATGCGAGGTCACCCCACCCTGCACGATAAAGCCCTCAGCCTTTTCCGTCGCTAGTTTAAGGATATCCGAAGGCAACAGCTCATCCGCCACGATAATCTGTCCGCTATAATCGCCGTGCACGCTCGCTTCATCCATCAGGTTTTCGAGCAGACGATGCCCAAGATCCTTAATGTCGTGAACCTTCTCCTGAAGGCGGGGATTCGGACTGGCCGAAAAAATTTCGATATACCGGTTCACCAGCGCAACGATCGCTTCGACTGGCGGCACACCGCTTTCAATCCGCCGCCGAATCTGGCCAGAAAACTCATCGTCCGTCAAAATCAGCAGATGCGCACTAAATATCAGCTGAGCTACATCAGAAAGCTCTTCATCGACCTCGCGTTGCAAATCTTTCAACTGCTGCTCTGTTTGTGCCAAAGCCTGATCAAACGCGGCAACCGTTAACCCATCAGGCACACCCGTCGGTACCTGAAATAACCGGCCGCGCCCGGAAATAATAAAGGTCGCCCTACCCTGCGCGACGCCGCCGCTGGCCGGACGTCCTTTAATCATCTTTGGCGCAACCGGCTCCTGTGGTTTTTTCTCTTCCTGCCGATGTAACTCCTGCAACAACGTCGCATTTTCAATTACAGAAGCAAGCTGTGCGGCAATCGCACCCAAGGCCTGCTCATCTTTTTTATCGAAATAATCCGGCTGGGTATCCTGCACCGTCAACACACCGACGCGTGTCAGCCCGCGTCGGATCGGAACCGCAAGAAACGCCTGATATTTTTCCTCATCAATGCCAGAAATCGGCATGAATTTTGGGCTGAGAGACCCTCGCCCTTCACGAATGGCACGCAACTCCTTAAGCGCCAGACCGGCCAAGCCCTGACCCAAACGCAACTGCACTTTGCCAACGGCATCCGGGCTCAATCCCTGAGTAGCACGTAAGGTGAGTACGCGGGAGTCATCGTCATAGATATAAATTGAACAGACCGCTGACTGCATGTGATAAGCCACCACGCTCACCGCCGCCTGCAAAAAATCGTCAAGACTGCTGCTTTTCTCAAAAAGCGACGACAGTTCCGCGATATCGCAGATCATATTGACGTTATAGGACTTGGGCATAAGCAATCTCCTGTAAAACTGTCCCCTTTTTAATCTAAAATTCCGGCCTTTGAAAGCGTTAAGGTTATAGCGTTCGTTCCAAACCGCCGAATGTACTGAAAAAAGTTTTGACCGCAAAAACGCAAAGACGCGAAGAAGAGTGGTAGAAAAAAGTTTGATAGATTAACGCCTGCAGTTACAGTTTTTCGTAATCCTCGCTAGCTTTCAGCCCTTAGGCCGGATAACCGATTCGTCAGAATGAAATCATTAAAAATCTGGATGAGCCCCTGACGGGCGAGCGCGGTTCGGTAAAGTTTTGGCGAATGGTCAGGCCCAAAAAGTATATAAGCCGTTTCACGGATTACACTGTTCATCGGCTCCACCAGCAGTCGCTTTAGCACCTCGCCATCCCCTTTCGCCAACCGATACGGCGCAATGACATTGAGCACAATGGCCTGAGCGCGGTCTTTGCCGACCAGCTCTGCCGGTTTTTCTTTTCCGCCCCAGCCCGCATGCGTGCTCCAGAAACACTTTTTAAATTGCGTCAAATCACCTGGTTCAAGCTTTGCCGGACATTGGAAAAGTCCGGAAGCAACCCACTGCGCGAGTGCCGCAAGTCGGCGGACGGGATGGTTCAATGGTCGAACACCCGCCAGCCGCCACTCGATTTTATCCAGCGGCAGGACTTCTTCCCATTTATGCTGTTCGCGCCACCAGCAGTCCCAGAGGGAACGTAGTTCCTTTTTAGAACCCTCCGGCCAACCGGTGGCGGGCTGTTTAGGGAGCAGTCCGGAAAGGCCGAGCAGTACCGCATAGATTGATTTCCAGTCCTCACCGTACGGCGCAAGCGCTTCGAGCGGCAGTCTCTGCGCCAGTTTACGGAAGGGTGCTTTGTTGTATTTATAACCGAGCGCGGCCGCGGTCTCTTCATAAACGGCCTGCGCGTCGCCGCATTGCCGGATCAGTCCAGCCAGCCGTAGCGTTTTCTGCCGAAATCGTTCCTCTCCGGCACTTTCCAAAGTCTGCTGACCGTGAGTCAAATCAAAGGGTGAAATTCCACCATTTTTAAAAAACAGCGGGGCGCGAGCACGCGGTTCGGCGAACGGATAGGCCGTTAAATCAATGCTCTCTAGATCGGTTGTACAGACGTCCGCGTACGATAGGTGTACTGCCCCCAGAGGAAAAAGTGCTTCGTCGATGATCCCGGGAAACCAAGTAACGTGAAAGCGAACGTGTGCATAGCGCGGATCCGTGTGGTGTCCATGGTTTTTCCAATCATTGGGAAAAATATGAATCTCGGCATCCCCTGCAACGCGCCGTTTTTCGCGACCGACCAGCAAAACCGCCCCAAAGAAATCGGGTCCAGCTTCGAGATTCCAGCGCCCTGGATTTTCAACCACCACCGACTCACCGCGCGAAGTTTTCAAGCCCTGAGGCCGCAACCGGTCATCAAACCAAAGGGCCTGCAGGTGCCGCTCCGTATAGGGAAAATAACGTCCGGCCGTTTCACGGACTTCTCCACAGAAAAACAGTTTGCGGTAATCCGCCGCACGCACAAAAAGCGACTCGATTTCTTTTAACGGTTCATAATTCAGCATGAACTGTTTTTAACAGAGTTTGTAAGTATTTGAAAAGAAGATTCAAAGCCCAGCATTGGGAAAGTCAAACTCAGTCTCGAAGAGTTCCTTGAACTTCGCGGCGGCGGCGACTTCGTCAGAGCCTGTAGCCCGAATGATAACTTGCGTACCTTGCTCAAGACCCAGCATCATCATTTCCAGCGCCGAACCGATATGACAAACCCCCGCAGGAGCCGTCACCGTGACTTTACTTTTATATCCAGCGAGTGCCTGAGTAATAACAGCAGTTGGACGGCAGTGAATGCCCGCCGCGTTTTTAATGACTGCTTTTACCTCGACCATGATTCGCGCATCATGCCTGCAAGTGGTATTTTTTCAACCTATTTCAAAAACACTTTCCGGTTTTTTTCCTAGGACAGGTCGTTTTACTGCAATGGTAACAAATTTCGTTCTCCATGGTTTCACCACGGAAAAAAGCATCGAGGTTTGATAGCGTCGTCTCGGCGATATTGCTGAGTGCCTCTTTAGTGAAAAAAGCCTGATGTGCGGTGACCAATACATTCGGAAAAGTGAACAGGCGCGCCAAAACATCGTCGGTTAGAACCTCGCCGGAGCGGTCTTCAAAAAAATACTCATCCTCCTCTTCATACACATCTAATCCGGCAAAGCCGATTTTCCCGCTCTTGAGCGCGTCAATAAGATCCTGCGTTTGAATCAACGCACCGCGGCTCGTATTGATAAGCATAACGCCATCTTTCATCTGGGCGAGACTCGCGGCATCAATCATATGTTCGGTTTCAGGTGTCAGCGGACAGTGTAAACTGATGAGGTCTGACTGCCGGTATAGCTCTTCTAACGGAACATATTCGACCCCAGCTCCAGCGGCCCATTCCGCGTTTGGAAACCGATCAAACGCCAGTACGCGCATACCGAATCCCTTTAGAAGCCCCGCCAAAATCTGACCGATGCGCCCGGTGCCGATAATCCCGGCGGTTTTACCGTGCAGATCAAAGCCTAGCAATCCGCTCAGCGCAAAATTGCCGTCGCGGGTACGATTGTAGGCTTTGTGCGTTTTGCGATTCAATGTCATGATCAAAGCAACCGCGTGTTCGGCAACGGCATACGGCGAATAAGCTGGCACGCGAGCCACGTGAATTTTTCTAAAAAAGGCCTTGAGCTCCACGTTATTGTAACCGGCGCAACGCATCGCAACGACGCGGATACCGTTTTTGTACAGAACATCGGCCACCGACGCAGAAAGATCATCGTTCACAAAAGCACAAACTGCATCGTAGCCAGCCGTCAGCGGTACCGTATCTACGGAGAGCCGATTCCCTATGTATTTAATCTCATAGCCATGTTTTTTATTGGCCCGATCAAAAAACTCCTGATCATACGATTTAGCATCAAAAAAAATTATCTTTTTCATCGGCAGCAACTCCTTTTCGGTAACTCCGTTTCAACCGCCCCAAAATAACATTTTAAAAACGCCTGACGAAACCTATCCGCACTCAAAATCCTTTCGATAACGAAAGAACTCGAGCCCCCGCAGCTGTAAAAGCTCTACGGGGTCTTTGGACTTCAGTTTTGTCGCACAGCTTTTTTATATTTCATTTATTTTCAAAAACGGTCCTTCTACTTTGTTCCTTGTCTTACACTTCACCTCTGGTACGCTCCACCCGTTTATTTGCCCGGGTGATGAAATCGGTAGACATAAGGGACTTAAAATCCCTTGACTGAAAGGTCGTGCGGGTTCGAGTCCCGCCCCGGGCACCATTAAAAACACAACAAAATCCCATTAAAACCGGGTTTTTTTGTTTCCCGCGCTTTTTAATGGGGATCGCCAGTTGAACCAAATGCACAGCCACCATTCAAAGCCATCCTGTCGATCCTGTAATCCTGTCT
>JBBQSL010000106.1:0-11608 GCA_038213895.1 Kiritimatiellales bacterium
GTTGCCACTCCCTCCGGTCGTTGCCTCGCAAGAACGAGGCCTCTCTCCCGCTGGTCGAGTCCCCGAAGCTTCGGGGAGCCTGTGAAACCTGTGCGGATCGAAAAGACACAAGCTCCTCGGAATACCGAAGACGCGAAGCGAGGCTTTAAAAAATGGGCCAGGCTCGTTTTTTAATGCACAAAGCCCGATCCTCCGCAAAGCCGCTTTCCCCTGCGGGGTGAAGCGGGACTACAGTTTCTGTGTAGTAACGCTTCACCTGACTGAAAGGAAGGAAGGAAGGAAAGCGTTTCCTTTTTGACATCATATTCCGTGTTCCATAAGGTGCCCTCATGATTAAGCAAGCCATACAGGCTCTGATTGAAGGCGGAACCCTGTCCCGTGACATGGCGTATCAGGCCATTATGAGCATCATGAGCGGCGAAGCGACGCCTGCCCAGATCGGCGGATTTATCACCGCCGTCCGCCTACACGGCGAAACGCCCGCCATTATCGCGGGCGCCGCGCAGGCCATGCGCGAAAACATGGTGAAAATCCGTTGCGATGACCCGCAGGCCGTCGATATCGTCGGAACGGGCGGCGACGGTGCACACACCTTTAATATTTCCACCGCCGCAGCCTTCGTTACTGCCGGAGCAGGCGTTACCGTCGCCAAACACGGAAGCTACGGCGTTTCCAGTAAATGCGGTTCGGCCAACGTTCTTTCCGAGCTTGGAATTAACCTGCAATACAGCCCGCAAAAAATGGAAGAATGCCTCGAAAAAATCGGCATCGCTTTCCTGTTCGCCCCTGCCCTGCATCCGGCGATGAAACACGCGGTCGGCCCGCGCAAAGAACTCGGCTTCTGGAGCCTCTTCAATATTCTCGGCCCGCTCTGTAATCCGGCCGGCGTCAAAAACGGCGTGCTCGGCGTTTTCTCACCGGAGCTGGTTCCGGTGATCGCCGATGCCTGCGCACAGCTCGGTGCCAGCCATCTGTTTGTCGTTCACGGTAACGACGGTCTCGATGAACTCACCACAACGACGACCAGCCTCGTCACCGAAATCCGGCGCGGCAAACTGGAGACCTACGAAGTGCAGCCTGCCGGATTCGGACTAGCTCCGGTGCGCGCCGCCGATATCACCGGCGGCGATCCAGCGGAAAACGCCAAAATCATCCGTGCGCTATTCAAAGGTGAAAAAGGATCGAAGCGCGACATTCTGCTTTTGAACGCTGCTTTCGCTATTATGGCGGGCGGCAAAGCCAAAACCCCGCCGGAAGGTATCCAGCTGGCCGCCGAATCCATCGACTCCGGCGCCGCGCTCGACAAACTCACCAAACTGGCCGAAGCCAGCCAAAAAACCAATTAGGAATCGCCCACGAATAACTCGAATTTACACGAATAAAAATACTCTTCATTCGTGATGATTCGTGCAGATTCGTGGGTAATAATTTTATGGCAACAACTACAGACCTGATCATCATCGGCGGCGGCGCGGCGGGCTTTATGGCCGGCGTCACCGCAGGCGAACGTAAAATCCGCGCCGTCATTCTCGAACGCTGCCCGAAGCCGGGGCGCAAACTGCTGATGTGCGGCAATAACCGCTGCAACATCACTTCCGCCCTGCCCGTCAAAGATATGCTCGCCGACTTCGGCGACCCGGTCGCGCCGTTTCTCGAAACCGCGCTGACCGCGTTTCCACCGTCGGCCCTGCGCGAGTGGTGCCATAAAAACGGACTGGTCACCAAAATGCAGCGCGATAAGCGGGTTTATCCGGCGAGTGAAAAAGCCTCAGACGTTCACCACCTCTTCACCGACCTACTCGCCAAATACAACATCGGCATCGCGCTCAACAGCACCGTCCGCAAAATCATTCCGCAACAGACTGGCGAATGGACGGTTCAGACCGACAGCTTGCAACTCACCGCCAAATGCGTACTGGTCGCCACCGGCGGCGTCAGCTATCCGAAAACCGGATCCGTCGGCGACGGACAGAAAATGGCCTCGATGCTCGGACACAAAGTGACGCCTTACCGTCCCGGCCTCGCCGGATTCGATATGCCGCCCGCGTGGATTCACGCCAATCCGGTACGCAGCATTCCGAACGTCACGCTGAAAATTATCGTCGGCGGAAAAACCGTCGCCACTACCGAAGGCTTTCTGGAAATCGAAAAATACGGCATCGGCGGCCCGGCGGTCACCGACGCCAGTCGTATCATCGCGCGGCAGGATCTCAAAAACTACCACTTCGAAGTCGATATGAATGGCAAAAAGTGGACGCTCAATCCGCTCGGCGTCCGCCCGCTCAAAGAGGCGATGGTCACCGTCGGCGGCATCGCGCTCAACGAAGTCGATCCGCGTACCATGGAATCGAAAAAGGTTCCGGGGCTTTTCTTTGCTGGTGAAATCATGGACATCGACGGCCCGACCGGCGGTTACAACCTACAGGCCGCCTTCTCCACCGCCCGCCTCGCCATGGACTCCATCGCCAAACGGTTGCGGTAGTAAAACTTCGTTATATAGCGTTGACTCTATGAGCTAATCTTAGGCCCGCAGAGCCGACTCTACATCAGAAAGATTTTAACCGCGAATCGACGCGAAAGGATCAGGCAGAATGATTTTGAGGCAGAATGATTCGGATTCTCCGCACAGAGAAAATAATTCTGCCTAAAACCCTTTGGTTGCGGCTCTGCCGCGCTAGGCCCTCTGTGGTAAAAAAAATCTACCCATTGGAAACCCGCACAGTTTTTTCGTGTTGAACAGGTTGCGCCGAGGGCGGTCTGTTATGGTAATCTGACGCTCGAAAAAAAAAGGAGTTTACCATGACTGCAACCCGCGATTTGTTTGCATCGGTTCAAGCCGGATCACTGAAACTTTCCAGCCGGATGGTGATGGCTCCGCTGACGCGCAGCCGCGCTGGTAAAGGCGATGCCCCCGTTCCCCTTAACGCCATCTATTACGGACAGCGCGCAACCGCCGGGCTGATCATCAGCGAAGCCTCGCAGATTTCTCAACAGGGTAAAGGCTACGCCTTTACACCGGGCATTTACACTGACGAACAAGTGGCGGGATGGAAACTCGTCACCGACGCTGTTCATGCTAAGGGCGGCCATATTTTTTGTCAGCTCTGGCATGTCGGCCGCATCAGCCACCCCGACCTGCAACCCGATCACGCCCTGCCCGTTTCCGCGTCGGCGATAAAGCCGAACGGCGAAGCCTTCACCGCAACTGGTTTGAAGCCGTTTGTTACTCCACGTGCTCTGGACATTGAAGAAATTCCCGGAATCATCCTGCAATATGTTCACGCGGCGGGCGCGGCGAAGCGGGCGGGATTTGACGGCGTGGAAATTCACTCCGCCAACGGCTATCTGCTCGACCAGTTTCTGCGCGACGGCACCAACAAACGCACGGACGGCTACGGCGGTAGCATTGAAAACCGCACCCGGCTGGATCTGGAAGTTGTCGAAGCCGTAACCGGAGTCTGGGACGGCAACCGAGTTGGAATCCGGATTTCGCCGGTCACGCCGCATATGGGCGGTATCGCCGACAGCAATCCGCAGGCGCTGTTTAATTATCTAGTCGAACAGCTCAACCGATTCGACCTGCTCTACCTGCACGTCATCGAAGGCGAAACACGCGGCGCACGCGATTATCAGGAGTTCGATTTCGCGGCTCTTCGCAAAATTTTCAAAGGGCTCTACATGGCCAATAACGGCTACACGAAAGATATGGCTGTTCAGGCACTCAAAGAAGACCGGGCCGACCTCATCTGCTTCGGACGACCGTTCATCTCCAATCCGGATTTGATTAAACGTCTGCGCACTGATGCACCACTCAACCCGCTGGATGAGACTACACTGTACGGCGGCGACGAACACGGCTACACCGATTATCCGTTCCTGAAAAAGAGTTGAACTGCCATGAAATTGAAACTGATCAGCTGTGAAATTTTTTACCGCGAAATGTGCGCGACGGTTGCGACCAGCCCGCACATCGTCGATATCACCTTTCTGCCGAAAGGACTGCACGACCTGCCGCCGGGCCAGATGCCGGTCAAGATGCAGGAAGCCATTGATGCCGTTGACGGAACCTACGACGCCATTTTGCTCGGCTACGGACTTTGCAATAACGGACTGGTCGGCGTCCGCGCCCGCAATTGCCTACTCATTCTTCCGCGGGCGCACGACTGCATCACGCTGTTTCTCGGCGGCGGTCAGCGCTACCGCGACTATTTCGACACGCATCCCGGCACCTACTTCCTCACCAGCGGCTGGCTGGAGCGCGGCGAAACCTCCGGCGATCTGGCCGACCTTTCCGTACAGGCGCAACTCGGCATGAATCTGACGATGGAAGAGATGGTCGAAAAATATGGCGAAGACAACGCCGAATTTCTCTACGAAACGCTTTGTCAGGGCACCCGCAACTACAGCAACTTCGCCTGGATACCGATGGGCGTCGAACCGCCCGGCATGGAACAAACCGCGAGGCAGAAAGCCGACGAACGCGGCTGGAATTTTGAAACCGTCCCCGGCGACATGACGCTCATCCGAAAATTCGTCACCGGCGACTGGAACGAAGCGGAATTTCTCACCGTTCCGCCCGGCTCCGCCGTCAAAGCCGCCTACGACGGCTCCATCGTTGCGTGTAAATAGTTTTTCACCACAGAGGCCATGGCGCGGCAAAGCCGCAACCGAAATTCCGATTTCCGATTGATGATTTCCGATTAAAGAATATGGCAGCATTCCGCAGATGGATCTATTGTTTAACTCCCGAGAAACTCTGTAAAGCCATTGAACAGGCGAAAAAACAATGCGGCATTGGGAAATAAGTAACGTAAATGCGTGGTATTTCCATCACAGAGAACAGACCCCGAAAGTTTCCAATGGTTGGAAAACATTAATTTACAGGACACCTTTTCTGCTTTTCTGAGCTTTCAGATTAACGTCGCTGCCTGCCCTCATTCCCGCGATTATCGCGAGAATCAGGCCGTCGGCGAGAATCTCTGGACGAGTCTCGGTATTTAGGTTTGCGTGCTTGTTCTTTCATGATTCGTACAAATTCCAAATCTTTTTCGTAATACTCTTTTTCTCGAAGGTTCGTCCCAATTTCTAACGCTCGGATGATGTCGGCCTCTGCTTCTTCTAGATATGTACGACACAAGTCCCATGCTCGAGCTTGACGGTCTTTTTGAACAAGTTGATCTTTGCCTGTATCCATGCATTTTTTTGCAAGGTCAATTTTGGATCGCGCGCGGGTATCGTATAACGTGGCAGGAACAGCGAGAGGCGAAGTCGCAGCGTCAATATAGCGGGAAATTAATTGGACGGCCTGTTCATCTTTGCCCAGCTTGCGGAGTGCTTGAGAAACTCGTCTTACCTCATCGCCTTCGAGCGAGCGTTTGGAAACATGCTCAAGCCAAAGCTGGCCAAACTGCTGATGCTTTGGCTCCTGCGACTGCGCAAGAATTTCAGCAAACTGGTAAACCGTACTGGAAGGCAAATCTTGCGGCTGAATACTATTCTCTGTTGCATAAATCCAAATAGTTTCTGGTCGATGCCGTAATGAGGCAAGCTGCCCCAACAACTCCAGTAACTTCGGATTGGTTGATTGCCCATCAAGGAGTGATTTTAATTTAGCCTGAGCTTCCTCGTAATCCTGCTGGATGATAAGTCGCTCAATTTCGGCAACGTGCCGCATCATTTCATGGCGGGGATGAGCAGGCAAAATACATGTTACGGCAGATTCTTCGAGGTCGAATTGCGGTGCTGGTGAACCAAGTTGCCGCATAGTCCGAATAATTGTCGGAATGCCTTGGCCTTCGGCTTGTGCAAGCTGAAGCTTATTAAAAAAATACGCAAGAGATTGGTTGCGCCAAGACGGTGCGGCACGCCCAGATAAAAATTTTTCTTTATCAACCGAGCGAGTCAACGCACCCGGCGAGCGAATCTCAACTCGATCTGCAAACATCGTGATGCTCGTCGGCTCTTCTTGTTCGTAGTCGCGATGAACAATCGCATTAATAACGGCTTCTTGCAGCGCCCGTTCCGGGTATTTCGATGCATTTGGTTCGGGCGACTCCTTGTCATAGGCCGTCGAAGTGTGCGTTTTTAGAAGTTCAAGTGCTTTTCGCGCTTGCCCAACAACGGTTCCAGTCAGATCGTGACGTTCTGCGGTTGGTTCGCTTCGGTCTTTCCCAGGATAAAACGATACTTTAGTCCAAGCTCCGGGGAAAAAGCGTGTCGGTTCCTTACCGAAAAGCAGTAAAGAAAAATTCCGAGGATGAATTGCCTGATCCAATGGACGCTTTCCACCCAGTGGCGGAACGAAATCTGAAACTCTCATGGAATCATCAAAGTAATCCTCGATTGAGACGGAAGGGTTCCAAACGCCAACTTGCTGAAGTACTTCCCTGAAGGCCAACAAATCAATATCTTGAATCCCAGCCTGTTCAGCCAATCGCCGATCCCACGGAGCAAGTGCATGCTTTCGAACCAACAATTCCCGAAGTATTCCGTTTTTGGCCTCAACTGTCTCTCGGCTTAGCCGAACATAAGAAGTGGCACTATCTTTTCCTGATGAACGATAGCTATGTGCGTTGCCCGTGGTCGGACATTACCTTGCCTTCAATCTCCTTTAATCGTGCCGAAGTCAGCCCCGGGTAAGAAACTTTTTGAAAACCGTTCTCATCTTTTAATTCTTCAGCACCGCACACCACATAACCACCACCCATGTTCTGAAAATCATTTGCGAACGCAGTAATGATCCGAAGGACACTCTCAATGTCGGCGACATTCTTCTTCCACTCAACCTGCTCGCTTTCGCGAGAGGCCAGTTCTTTGAGATCAATTTTATCTTTCATACGGCTTTCTCTACCACGCCACCTGACCAAAATAATCTCTCAAGAGAGCCCCGATCAGAATGGCGTTACTTTTCTTAATAGTTTTTAGACTATATTCCTGAACCGGCGGGAGTGCAACTGCACGGAATCGGTGAATTCCAACAAGCTGAGATCGGTTCAATAGTTCGCCCATTCGACGTTCCAATCCTTGGAAAAATCAGTTCAGGTCCGGCGTCGTGTCTGTAACAACATTTCTGTTCCTTTTTTGATGTTTTTGGTTGTTACAAAACGACTGGTTCTGTTACCGAAAAAGGGTCTAATATTTTTCTTCCCAACCATTGGAATCTCCGTGCCTCCGTACTACTATCCGCCATTTTCTTGTTTTTTTGCACGTTTTCTTTTACATCACTCAAATTATCCGCAGATAAACGCCGATTAACGCAGATGAAGGGAAGGAAAATCTGCGCACATCTGCGACATCTGCGGATTCCCAGATTTGGTTGCGGCGGTGCCGCGCTAAGACCTCTGTGATGAATAAACTGCCGTTCAGACCCATTCCGTGCTGATCGTTGTAGGCGATCTAGGCCCATACTGCAAGCCCTCCGGAATACCGGAGAGGCTCGCCCTACAAGTTTTCGTGTGGACGTCCCTCTCGAAGAGGGGGCGCAAATAGATACAGAATTGTTTAAAACACTCTACCGTTCCGCTGCTTGGAAAACCGCGATAACTGGACGATGGTCGGAGGCCTCATACGTTAGTGAGTCGCGTACCACTCGCGCTCGCTTGCGTAGGGTTTCTGCGAGCAGGCCTTTACTGACAAATATATAATCGAACCGGCTGTAGATATCGCTCCCCGCATAAAAATGTGTCCAGATTTCACCGGATGAATCGGCGGGCCGTAAATCGGTCATTTCTCCGCCCCGCTTTCCGCTGACTTCCTTCAACGGGGTGGAATTATAATCGTCGTTGAAGTCACCGGCTACCAGCAGGTTAACGCCCGGATTTTTTTCAATAATTTCGCGAATGGCTTTGTTGAGCAGCCGCGCTTCATTGCGCCGCATCTCCGTTTGACCCCGCGCGTTGTAAACTTTTGATTTCAGGTGCGCCGTCAGCAGACGGAAGCGATAGTGCGGGTTGACCTGAATATCGACATCTAGGAATCCGCGCAGTACGGGCATCCTGGACTCGCCGATGCTGTACCAGTCGTTCGTGTGGTGTTGCACCGATATGATCGGGAAGCGACTTAGCACGGCCAAATTGATGGCTCGGGAGCCTCTTTCAAGCAATTCGGCATAGGGATAATTCATACCGGCTTTACAAAGGTCATCTCGAAACTGCACAAACATAGCGGCATCGCCCATCTCCTGAACGGCCAATACGTCGGGTCGCTCTTTAATAATGAGCTCCGCTACCGCACGCCGCTCATTTTCCGGCTTGGGGTCGTCGTCCTTACCATCGCTGTCGCGATCCGTCAGAGCATACTGACGCAGGTTATAGGTCATCACCGAAAACGTATTCGTTTGCGGCCAGCAACTGAACGGAAGAATAAAAAAGGCCAACAGTAAAAATTTCATCAAGCCTCCGCTGGGCGCGGCTTTTTGATAACCATAAGCACGTCGCCGGTCTCAATTCGCATCTGCGGGTCGGGGTCAAACACCGTTTCGCCGCTAACCCGTTTAATGGCAAAAACCATGCAGCCGAGAGTTTGGCGGACATGCGATTCGGCCAGCGTTTTGTGCGCCAAATTACTTTTCTCATCCACTGTAATCTCGCATACTTCCAGCTCAAGATTTTCACGCTGCGTTACCAGTTCAATCATATCCACCGCCGCCGGACGAGTCAGCAGCTGGACAATCCTCGCCGCGCCGGTTGAAAAAGGAGAAACCACTTGATTCGCACCGGCCTTAAGCAACTTGCGCCCATTGCCGGAATCCTGAACCCGTGCAATAATATGCAGGTCGCGATTCAGACTGCGTGCGTTAATGGTCAGAAATAGATTGTCCGCATCCTTCGGCAATGAAGCCACCAGCGATTCGGCTCGAGTTACGCCTGCGGCTTCCAGCAGTTCTTCCTCCGACGGATCTCCCGAAATGTAAAGCACGCCTTCCTGTTCCAGGACCATGATCCGTTCCGGGTCGTTTTCAATGACCACAAACGGTTTTTTCAACTTCAACAGGTCGCGGGCAATGTAATCCCCAGTACGCCCAAAACCGCAGATGATAATGTGTCGGTTTAACTTTTCAATTTGCTTGTCCATTTTGCTCCTCCCAAAGAGCGTGTTTATCCCACGTAAAATGAAATATTCAAACAGAGCCGTCAGCGACAAAGCCGCCGCCGTTACGCCAAAAAAAATCAGCAGAATCGTAAACATCTGGCCATGATTCGATAACGAATGGACTTCTCCGAATCCAACGGTCGAAACGGTAATCACTGTCATGTAAAAACATTCACTCAGCGGCCAGCCTTCGATCCAGTGATATCCCGCAGTACCGGCAGCCAGTACCGACAAAAAAAGAAAAAAATAGTAGAGCACCAGACGAAGTTTTCGGGGCAGTTCAAAGTGATATAGGCCTCGCTTCATGAATTTTTCCATGGTAACAATTTAGCAGACTATACAAATGAACCCTTTTGCTTTAAAGGTTATTTCATGCTCCTGAATAAAAATATCTCGCTGTTCGTCGTCGCTCTGATGATCATTTTTCAGTCCTTGTCCGCCTTTGCTGCTATCCGGACGGTCACCTCGCATGGTAAAAGCTACGTCACACTGCCCAATATGGCCGCATACTACGACATGACCGTTTCCCAGCCCGCCAGAAACCGCATTCGGTTGCAGAACAAATATAATAAAATCGAATTCCAAACTGAATCTCGCAGCATCTGGATCAATGGAACCCTCATCGCCCTCAGCGAGCCTATTTGCAAAATTGGATGGCACTGGTCTATTGCCACGACTGACTTCAACAAAACCATCGAACCAATCGTTCGTCCGACAGAATTTCTAAAAACCGTTGGCACCCGCACCGTAGTTCTTGATCCCGGCCACGGAGGCGACGATAAAGGCGCCAGCAGTCCGCGCAATGTCCATGAAAAACTGGTCACACTAGATATCGCCAACCGGGTACGCAACCGACTGGAATCCCGCGGCATTAAGGTTCAACTTACCCGCGAAAGCGACCGAAACCTAGCCCTCTCATCACGCTGCAGCAAAGCCACCGCACTCAAAGCGGATTTATTCGTCAGCATTCATGCAAACTCTGCTGGTAAGAATCGAGATATCCGCGGAGCTGAAACTTTTGTCCTTGCTCTACCTGGACGCTATAGTAGCAACTCGTATGGCGGCGGCAAGATCCCCACAGCTTCTAACACAGGAAACCGCTACGACCTCGCCAACATGGCACTCGGGTACCGTATTCAACAAAATCTGATCCGAGCCACCGGACAGGAAGATCGCGGTATTAAACGAGCCCGCTTTGAAGTTCTGCGCGATGCCCCCTGCCCAGCCGCCCTCGTTGAAACAGCCTTCCTCAGCAATCCAAAAGATGAGGCGATCATCATTGACCCCGCTGGGCGCGACCGAATCGCCCGCGGCATTGCCGACGGTATCGTCGCTTACCTCGCCGACGTCACCCGCTCCAAAGCAAAATAAAAAAGCCCCTCCGCGAACGGAAGGGCTTTTCGTTGTCATCCGCAACCATTAGAGCATTTTAAATAATTCTATATCGGATCACGCCCCCTCTTCGAGAGGTACGTCCTACACAAAAACTTGTAGGGCGAGCCTCTCCGGTATTCCGGAGGGCTTGCGATATGGGCTACAACTTTTATTAAATGCTCTAGTCGTTGGTAGCGACAGCGGCATCTTTTTCAGCCATAGCCGCACGGCGACTGAGGCGGATCTTGCCATCGCGATCCACGTCGAGAACCTTAACCCACATGGTGTCGCCTTCTTTGCAGATGTCTTCGACTTTGCCGACGCGGAAGTCAGCTAGTTCAGAGATATGCACGAGGCCGTCCTTGCCAGGCATGATTTCAACGAAGGCGCCGAAGTCGCGGATAGTGCGGACCGTTCCTTCGTAAATCTGACCGATTTCGGCTTCCGCCGTAATGGCATTAACCGCTTTGACCGCAGCCTTCATGGCGTTGGCATCAGCGCTGAATACATTAACGGTACCGTCTTCTTCGATGTCGATCTGCACGCCGTAGGTGTCGGTGATGCCACGAATGACTTTACCGCCGGGGCCAATGAGCGCGCCGATCTTCTCTGGATCAATTTTGATAACCACAATGCGCGGAGCGAATTCGGACATTTCGGTACGCGGAGCAGCAATGACGCTGTCCATGTAGTCGAGAATCTTCATGCGTCCGTCATGCGCCATCTTGAAAGCACCTTCGACGAGATCCCAACGAAGACCGTCAATCTTGAGGTCAACCTGGAAACCGGTAATACCGTCGCGGGTTCCGCAGACTTTGAAGTCCATATCGCCGCAATGATCTTCGGTGCCAAGGATATCGAGCACAAGCTCAGCCTGGCCGTTATCGCCAGTGAAAAGACCGACGGAAATGCCGCCGACCGGCTTCTTGATCGGAACACCGGCATCCATAAGAGCCAGCGTGCCTACACAAGCGGAAGCCATTGAAGATGAGCCGTTAGAGCCCATGATTTCAGAAACGAGGCGCACGGCGTAGGGGTAATTATCCGGCATAATCGGGCGCAGGCTGCGCTCAGCCAGATTACCGTGGCCGATTTCGCGGCGGCCGGTATTGCCCAAACGTCCAACTTCACCGACGCTATACGG
>JBBQSL010000107.1:0-11582 GCA_038213895.1 Kiritimatiellales bacterium
CGGCTTTCAAACGCAATGCCGCACCAGGACATGATTAAATTGCTGACATAACTGGCTCCCATTTGGATGACGGGTGTTATGGCGGCCAGCGGGGTGTGCGGGAGTATGAACGGGCCGAAGAGAAAGAGCAGCGGAAATGCATGTGCGCCGCGCCCGTAGAACGAGACAATTACACAGAATACTAGTGCAATGAAACTGATAAACGATAGTTCTGTGCGTCCCATGATATAGGCGACTACGGACAGTGCAACCAGAACGGCTTGCAGGGTCGTGCCGCCCAGCGGAGAAACTCTGCCCGCTAAAAAAAGCGCTCTATTTTTTTTCTTCGCCAACAGACAGACGGCCAGGCCGCCGGTAAAGACCAGTAACCACGGGGCATCCCCATCAAAATGGTTGTATATCCAAAGGAATAACGAATGATTTTCCGACGCCCCATTCCCAAAATGTGAAAAGAATAGCGCCAGCAGCAGGAAGGCCAGCGTGATGAGTCCGCAGCGTAAAAATTCACTTCGTCGGATATTCAGTAGAGGCTTCATGATTTACGCTCCACGGTTATGCGGGTGCCTTTACCCTGAATAGAGCTCATGATGAACTTGGCTCCGATCAGGTCGGAGCGGTGGCGCATGATGCGGATGCCCATGCCGTCCCCGTTCGGCTGCTCACTGGGCAGCCCTTTGCCGTCGTCTTCGACGTGCAACATCCATGCGGACTCTCCGCCGATCAGTCGGGTGGTGATGTGCCCGGCCTGTGCATGGCGGGCCGCATTATTTATGGCCTCGCGAGCGATGAGGTAAAGCTGTTCGTTGGTTTTTCGGTCGAGGCCGAGCAGTTCGCTACATTCCTTAACTTCGCACGAGACCCCGTATAAGCCGGTCATTTCTTCGGCCAGCTGCTTGAGTGCCTCGCAGAGGTTTTCGTCGTTGAGGGTTACGGGAGCGAGGCCGCGCGCCATATTGCGCACCTGGGCGACGGCGGATTTGAGTGTCTCGTTCAGCGTCCGGGCGTGAGCCTCTTGATTGCCGATTGTCGATTGCCGATTGCCGATTTCTGTCTTCCGTTCCCCGTCTTCTGTCTTCTGTCCTCTGACCTCCGTCCTCTGTCCTCCGTCTTCCGTCCCTCGATCCAGACTGTTTGAAAAATAATCCATCAGGGCGCGGCTGAGGAAAACGGCTCCGGTGAGTTTCTGGCCAAGCGAGTCGTGCAGGTCGCGGCCAATTTGCCGCCGCTCGCGCGCGGCGAGTTCGTTCATTTCTTCTTCGAGGCGCGCCCGTTCATGGAGATTTTCTTCGAGGCGGGAGTTGGCAATACGCAGATCTTCTGTACGGGCACGAACCTCGGCCTCTATTTTTCGTGTCCGGTTGCCGAGAAGTAATAACTGACTGGTCATGAGCGCGGTGATGATTAATCCGATTACCAGTGCGAAGGTCGAACGATGACCGGTCGCCGTGACGGGCAGTGAGCATTCAAAAATCCATTGAGTGCCGATGGCTTCCAGCGGGTGGCGGTAGAGCCAGCCTCTGGCTGTGCGTTGAATTGTGTTCTTCGTTTCTGATCCCAGAGGAAGTGGCTGGAGTGTCATCCGCAGGTTGTAAGAGGAGCCCGAAAGAGCCGCAACGCGTTGAAGAATGGTTTCAGGATAGAGTACGGCGACAGCAAACCCGATGGCATTTCCGAATCGTTGCGGTATGACGGGCGCGAAGACCCAGTAGGAGGGGAAGACAGAGGTCGGAGGTCGGAGGTCAGAGGTCAGAGCTGGAAGAAGGGGGGAGACAGAGGTCGGAGGTCGGAGATCGGTGGTTCGTGGAGATTGTGAGTTATGAGATCCGTCTTCTGATCGTTGATCTCTGACCTCTGTCTTCTGATCTCTGACCTCTGACCTTTGATTTCTGGAAATCGGTTCAAGAACCAACGCTGGGCGGCGGGTGCGTTCGATTTGTTCGATGGTGCTTTGGGCCTCTTCGCCAAGCGATGAGAAATCAAATCCGATCGGCACGTTTAGTCCGTTTGCCCGGCTTTGCCATGTCAGGGGATAATAAGCGGGCTTGGATCCGGCCGGAATCCAAGTTCCGTCCGGGCCCGACTGTACAACCTGATAGGCTCCGGGTTGGTTTTTTTCTTTTCCCTCGATTTCAGCGCGTAGCCGGGGGTTGATCCGTTGGGTGAGTCCAAACGAGCCCAGCACGGCGTGCTGATGAACCAGTCCTTTTTGGACAAATTCGTCCATGGCGGCCTGATCGACGGCATCAGACAGGGCGTGCAGGGCACAGACCGATTCGAGCACGTCGGCGAAGAGGTTTAAATCCTGTTCGGTATTCAGTCGTAATGTTTCTGCTGTAAGTTTTGCGGTGGTGGACTCTGTTTGCGCGATGCGTGACCGGAGGTATAAGGATATGCAGATCCCTGCTACCGCGGTGAGACTGGCGAATATGATCGGCCAGCGGCCGTAACGGGGTCGTGTTGTACGCGTCTTTATTTGGATGGGGTTGCCTGAGGTCATCTTTTATGTACAGGGCTGTTTTTCTTAATTAGGCCATAAAAAAGGCGAGAATGCACAAAAATTCAGGAGTTGTTTTTAAATCATAAATTAGCGCGGATTCGCATTCAGTATCGGTGATTTTCTGGATATAGTCTGTCGCAATGATTCGTCCTGTTGAACATCCCGAAACTCTTTTGGCAACCGATAACTTTTTTGCGCCCGGCGGTGGGCTTGAAAGAGCGCATGCTGGTAACGATTTTCCGTTTGAAATTCGTCCACAGCAACAGCAAATGGCGCGTGCGGTTGCCGAGGCCTGCGCGAATTCATGTCATCTTGCGGTTGAAGCAGGTACGGGTGTGGGCAAGAGTTTCGCCTATCTCGTACCTCTAATTCTGAATGCACTGGCGCAGAATGTCCGTGCGGTGGTCGCTACCTATACGATCACGCTTCAGGAACAGTTGATGGAGAAGGATATTCCTTTTCTGCAGAAGTCGCTGGGTGTCGATTTTAAGGCACGCTTGGTTAAAGGGCGGTCTAACTATTTGTGTCTTAGACGGTTAGCACGCGCGCGGCAGATGGGTAGCGATCTGTTTGACCCGTCGAAAGAGCACGAACTGGCGCGAATTCGAGCGTGGGCGGATCGAGCGGTTGAAGGCAGCCGTCAGGAGTTAGAGCCGCAACCTTCGTCGGAGGTCTGGGGCGCGGTCTGCGTTGAGCATGGTAATTGCCTCGGCAAAAAGTGTCCGGATTACGAACGTTGTTTTGTGATGAAGGCTCGCGCTGGGCTCCATGAGGCCAATCTGCTGGTGGCCAATCATCATCTTTTTTTCTCTGAGCTGGCGGTGCGTTCAACGGGCGGTGCATTCCTACCGGATTACGGCATGGTGGTTTTCGATGAAGCGCATCAGATGGAAAATGTCGCGGCGGAGCATTTGGGCATCCGTCTTTCGCGATATGCTATGGAACATTGGTTGCGGCGGCTGTTTACGCAGGATAATCGTAAGGGGCTTTTTGCGGTCATGCGCGACGGGAAGGGCGCCGATCTAACCAACCGAATCTGGGATGAAAGCGACCGTTTTTTCAAGGCGATGCACAAGCATTGCAATCTATCGGAAACCAACCAAAGCGTACGACTGCGCGAGCCGCCTGCAGTCGAAACCGGGTTGCCGGAGCGGCTGGCTGAACTCGATGTCTATCTCAGCGTGATGATCCGTGACATGGAGGATGAAAGCCTTAAGGCCGAGCTTCAGTCGGCGCGGATGAAGGGGAGACTTTTTATCGAAATGCTGACGACTTTTCTGAAGCAGAGTGAGGCAGGTCATGTTTATTGGGCCGAGCTCGAAGGCCGGATCCATAAACAGCCGGTGCTTTATTCCGCCCCGGTGGACGTAGCCCATCTGCTAAAGGAGATGCTTTTCGCTGAGGTGCCGTCGGTGGTGATGACAAGTGCGACGTTGGCGGTTGGCGATGATTTAAGCTGGTTTCGCGGACGGATTGGCGCGGAGCATTGCGACGAGTTGCAGGTTGGCTCGCCCTTTGACTATAGTCAGCAAATGCGGGTAAAAATCCCCGCCGGGATGCCGGATCCTTCCGACGAACGGGCCTTTGAGGCGGCCGTGATTGAAGTCCTGCCGCGTTATATTGCACAAAGTCGTGGGCGGGCCTTCGTGCTGTTTACCAACGCAAACCTTATGCGCCGCGTGGCGGAGCGGTTGAAGGATTCTTTTGAAGCGATGGAATTTGATTTGCTGGTGCAGGGGGCTGGACTTCCTCCGCAGGCGATGCTCAAGCGGTTTCGTGAGCACGGCGCGGCGGTTCTGTTCGGGCTGGATCGTTTTTGGATGGGTGTGGACGTGCGCGGGGATGCGCTAAGTAATGTAATTATTGTCCGTCTGCCGTTTGCCGTGCCGGATCATCCGTTGGTACAGGCCCGGCTGGAGAATGTAAAAGCACGCGGTGGGGATGCTTTTCGCGACTATTCACTGCCATCGGCCGTCATCAAGTTTAGGCAGGGAACAGGACGCTTGATCCGTACGGCCAGCGACAAAGGTACGGTAGTTATTCTTGATCCGCGTGTGACCAGTAAGTGGTACGGGCGGCTTTTCCTGCGTGCGTTGCCTGAATGTCCGGTGGAGATCGAAGAATAATTGCGTTGGTTTGCATTTTGTTCTGGAAGCCATGCGACGGTAGGGGCTAAATATTGTCCATATAGGTTTAAAAGAAGGAGTGCGGATATGGGTGTCAAAACGGTCGGTTTGATTTTGGGTGGCGGAGCAGGTGCGCGTCTTCAACCTCTTACACAGGACCGGGCTAAACCGGCGGTGCCGGTTGCCGGTAAATACCGACTGGTCGATATCCCAATCAGCAATTGCATCAACAGCGGTATTCGCTCCATTTATCTGCTTACACAGTACAACAGCATGTCGTTGCACCGGCATATTCAATCCACCTACATATTTGATCAGTTTTCGCCGGGCTATGTGCGGATGCTGGCTGCCGAGCAGACGCCGACTTCCAGTGGCTGGTTTCAGGGCACGGCCGACGCCGTCCGCCAGTCGATGCGCCATTATATGGCCAGTGATCCGGATATCGTTGTTATTCTTTCCGGCGACCAACTCTACCGGATGAATTTTTCCGATGTCATTAAGGAGCACATTGAACGCAAGGCCGATGTCACGATCTGCACCAAACCAGTCCCGCGCCGTGAAGCTGGTTCGTTAGGGATCATGCACGTGGATGGAAAAAACAAGATCATCGAGTTCGTCGAAAAGCCCGGCGACACGCCTCGGCTCAATGATTTGCGCGCGCCGATGTATAAAGATGAGCGCTATTTGGCCAGTATGGGGATTTATATTTTTAGCACTAAGGTGTTGACGGAGTTGCTGTGCGGCAACGAGCATTTGGACTTCGGAAAAAATATTATTCCGGCGGCCATTCTTAGCCGTGAAGTGTACAGTCATATTTTCGAGGGCTACTGGAAAGACATCGGAACCATCGGTATGTTCCACGAGGCCAATCTGGCACTGACCGACCTCGTTCCGGAATTCACTTTTTATGACACCACCGCGCCGATCTATACGCATATGCGCTACTTGCCGCCATCCAAAATCAACTGCTGCGATCTTAATCGCTGTCTGCTGGCAGAAGGCTGCATTATTTCCGGTCATCGGATTCTGCGTTCTGTGATCGGGTTGCGCGCGGTAATTGGCGAGGGAACGGTAATCGAACATTCCGTCGTTATGGGAGCCGACTTTTTTGAGCATGAAAAATTACTGGCTGGCAACGGACATGTCCGGCTTGGAATTGGCCGAGACTGCTACATCAAAAATGCCATCATCGATAAAAATGTGCGTATTGGCGACAGCGTTTATATCTCCCCTGATGGCAAGCAAGAGGGCGAACAGACCCCGCATTACGTCGTCCGCGATGGCGTCATCGTTATTCCTAAAGGCACCATCATTCCATCCGGTACGCGTTTGTAGGGAATGGAACGGTGGAATGTTGGAATGGTGGAATAATGAAAGAACTTTTTTTAGATGCGCTGATTGACAGTGTCAGGATGGTTCCATTCCTGTTTCTGATTTATGGTCTGGTTGCGTGCCTTGAACGGAAATTTGGCGGAATCATTAATACCAAGCTGAAAAAGGCTGCGAACGCCGGTCCGGCAATGGGTGCGGTGTTTGGCTGTCTGCCGCAATGTGGATTCTCCGTGCTAGCCAGTGCACTGTATGTAAAACGCGTGATCACGCCAGGAACGTTGCTGGCCGTCTATCTGGCCACCTCCGATGAAGCCATTCCGGTGATTCTGGCTCAGCCGGACAAAGCGGGGTTTGTTCTGCCGTTGCTGCTGACGAAGTTGGTTGTTGCGCTACTAGGCGGGTACGGTGTCGATTTACTTCTGCGTAATCGCAAGCCGAGTGCGGTGGTATTGACGGAGGGACTGCACAACGCCGGCTGTTGCAACCACCAGATTGCCGGGAAGATCAGTAAGCGGGAGCTTTTTATTCATCCGCTTATTCACACCGCAAAGATTTTTGTTTTTGTTTTTATCGCAACGCTGGGCCTTAATCTTTTGATCTTTGCGGTGGGTGAAGAAAATCTCGGGAAAGCACTGTTGCAGCATACCGCGTTTCAACCCTTTCTAGCGGCGCTGGTTGGGCTGATTCCAAATTGCGCCGCTTCCGTGGTGATCGCAGAAGTATTCTTAAAAGGTGGCCTCAGTTATGGTGCGATGATTTCCGGATTATGCTGTAGTGCCGGACTCGGTCTGCTGGTGTTGTTGAAGGAAAACCGCGACACCAAGGATACGTTGCGAATTATATTCCTGCTGGTGGCCATTAGCACCCTAACCGGTCTCATTATTCAGGCCTTCTATGGCTAGAGCGTATTCGAAAAATCTGTGACTGTTTCCACAAGGCAGCCTAGAAGGCTGCGGTACGTATCGCGGGCATCCTTGCCTGCCGTGGCTACACCCTTTGCGAAAACGCTATAGCGCAGGTTGCTTCTTATCAGAATACCACGGATAGCAGGCGGGATCGCTGCCCGGTTTTATAACTTTCCAGCGTTTATACATCCATAGCCAGTGCTCGGGATGCTGGCGGACTTCACGTTCGATGGCGGAAAGAATTTGCTGGGTCAGCTCGTGGGTAGTTTCTCCCCCCGCATTTTTCGGCGGTTGAATAGTTTCGGTGACGTAAACTCGGTAACGCCCGCCGCGTTGCGGCGCGCAGAAGCCGATGAATATTTCACTGCCGGTTTTTGCCGCCAGTGCTGCCGGTGCAGGCGTTACCGGAACGGGTAGACCGAAGTAGTTCACCCAGATGCCGCCTTCGTTTTCGTCGGTATTCTGATCTACTAGAAAGGCAGTCTTGCCGCCGCTGCGTAGTACGCCCAGCAGTTTGCGCAGTGCTCCTTCGCGCGGAATAATTTTCTGCCCGGTCACTTCGCGTCGCGCTATGAGCAGGCGATCCACTTCAGGGTTTTTAACCGGCATGGCAATGCTGTGAAATGGAAATCCATGGAGAGCCATCATCTGTCCGACCACTTCCCAGTTGCCGAAGTGCGCGGTAATACAAATCTGGTTTTTATGGCAGAAGAGCTGGTTCATGCGTTCATCCAGTTCAACATACCGCGTCAGCCGTTTTTTCGAGGCGGTTCCAAACCAGATGACGTCGAGAAACGTTCGCGCTATCGTGATGTAGGCCGTGTGCAGAATCTTCTTTTTTTCGGCCTTGGTTTTTGCAGTGCCGAAAGCGATATCAAGATTAGCCAGACCGATTCTTCGTCCGCGCCTGTCAAACAGGTTTCCGAGATTTCCGCCCAGCCACGCCAATCCTAAAATGGCGCGGCGCGGCAATTTGGGGATAACCGCCAGTCCAATACTGAACGCGGCGGTTTCAAACGGGCGGCGGCGCTTTCTGGAGATTTTTGACATAATGTATATTTTCAGTTATCGCTGAAAATATCAACCGAAGACCACCGTACGGTTTTTATAGACCAGCACCTTGTTTTGCAGGTGCACCCAGACGGCGCGGGCGAGAACGAGCTTCTCAAGATCGCGGCCTTTACGGATCAGGCTTTCGACCGAATCGCGGTGCGTAACGCGCATGACTTCCTGTTCAATGATCGGCCCCTCATCGAGGTCGCCGGTGACATAATGACTGGTGGCGCCGACAATCTTTACGCCGCGTTGGTGGGCTGAGTGGTAGGGTTTTGCTCCAACAAAAGCGGGCAGGAAGGAGTGGTGGATGTTAATGATCCGGTTGGGGTAATTTCGACAGAAGTTATCGGAAAGAACCTGCATGTAGCGCGCCAGAACAAGCACATCAATGTTGTATTGCTTGATCAACTCCATCTGCTTGGCTTCCTGTTCCACTTTATTATTCTGCGCGACCGGAATGCAGTGAAAATCAATGCCGTGCATCTTGGCGAGCGGTTCGAGGTCGGGGTGGTTACTGATGATCAGCGGAATCTCTGCGTTTAGGTCGCCAGAGCTTTGGCGTGCCAACAGGTCGAGCATACAGTGCGAAAATTTTGAAACAAAGACGGCCAGGCGTGGTTTGTAGTCTGAGAAGTGCAGTTCATACTTCATCTCAAAGCGCGCGGCGATCAGATTGAATTTTTCGCTGATCTGGTCGCGGGGCAGGGCAAAGCCGACTAGTTCCCACTCTATGCGCATGAAAAAGATGCGTTCTTCGGCATCAACGTGCTGCTCCAGATCGATAATGTTGCCATTATGGCGCATCAAAAAATCGGTCACTGTGCAGACCAGACCCTGCCGGTCAGGGCAGGAAATTAACAAAATAGCAGACGCTTCGTTTTTCATATTTCTACACAATACCTTATTACTTGCGAGCAACTAACCCCTGAATATTTAAATCTTCAAATTGCGTACGAACTTTATAGACATTCATCGCAAACACCAATAGGTTTTTGCGCATGAAAAATAATCTGAAAACGCTATGCGGAGTTTTTACAGCAACCCTTCTTTTGGCCGGCTGTTCCGGTCCGGAAAAGAAGGAAGCTGTGCAAAAGGAACCAGAACTAATAAAGGAAACCAAAACCATGATTCTGATCAAAACCACCAAAGGTGATATTAAACTCGAACTCGACGCGGCGAAGGCTCCAAAAACCGTCGCTAATTTTCTTAAATATGTGGAAAGTAGTCACTACACCGACACGATCTTTCACCGCGTTATCGGTAACTTTATGATTCAGGGTGGCGGAATGACCGCCAAAATGGCAGAGAAAAATGCGCCGTACAAGGTCGAAAACGAAGCTAACAACGGACTCAAAAATGTACGCGGCTCGATTGCTATGGCGCGCACCTCTGATCCACACAGCGCTGGCGCGCAGTTCTTCATCAACGTCGTTGATAACGGCTTCCTCGACTTCAAATCGCCGACCCAACAAGGCTGGGGCTACTGCGTTTTCGGTAAAGTCGTCGAAGGAATGGATGTTGTAGATGTCATTCGGAACATCCCGACCGCTTCGGGCGACGTACCCAAAGAAACCATCACCATCACCGAAGTTTCGGTAATAGAGTAAGCAGGAATTTTGGAACTCGAAACTCGAAACTCTGAACTCCATCCTCATAGAGCTCATTCTCGACTCTGGCTTCCGGGCGGTGCTAGTCACCACCGGCGGCGGATCAGGTGCACTCAATGCGTTGCTCTCCACGCCGGGTGCGTCACGTTTTGTCAGTGAAGCACATGTGCCGTATTCGCCCGCAGCGCTGGAGCGCTTTCTCGACGAAAAACCGTCGCAGTCAGTTTCCCCTGAAACCGCCTCAAAACTGGCTGAAGTTGCCCTCAGGTCTCAGGTCTCAGGTCTCAAGTCTCTCTCCGTTTCTTGCACCGCTGCATTACAAACTGACCGCGTGCGGCGCGGCGATGACCGCGCTTTTATCTGCATTAAAACGGCTGAGGCTGAAAAACTCTATGCACTTTATTTTTCAAAGGCTTCCCGGGCCGAACAGGAAGCTTTGCTGAGCGACTGGTTGCTTGTGTTGATTGCGCAGGCTGTTGGCGCGGAGCGCGGGCTGATGCTTCCCGGCTCGTTTAATCCGGTTCATCAGGGACACCTTAATCTGCTGAAAGTTGCAGAGCGAATAACTGGTTTGCGCGGTGTATTCGAGCTTTCCTGCGCCAATGTGGATAAACCGGACATTCTGGAAGAAGAGATTTTGCGCCGATCTTCCGCCATTCGTGATATTCCCGTTGCGTTGACGCACACGCCGCGCTTTGTCCAGAAGGCACAGCTCTTCCCAAAAACCACCTTTATCCTTGGCTATGACACCGCCGAGCGGCTGATTGCCTATAAAAATATTGGTGAATGGGAATTTTTCCAAACCTTGGAAACTATTTTTCTCGTCGCAGGCCGGCAACTGCGCGATGGAACGAAAAATTTTCAAGGCTTAGAAAGCTTGGAGTTGCCGCGAGGCTTCGAGACACTTTTTGAGGCCATCCCCAGAGAGAAATTCCGCGAAGATATCTCTTCTACCGAACTGCGCGGTTGAAAAAGGCGGAACGCGAGTTTCACTTTTTGATTGTGGTTTACGTGAGAATTCCGTAAGGCTAGACCGTGATTCGGCGGTGGTGTGGTCAAAAAGGAGGCATGATGAAAAAGACGGCAGAGTTGTTGTTTGCGTTAGTTGCATCGGCTACATGGGTCTGTGCGCAGGTAGATCAGTCTGCGTTTTTCAGAATTGTTTCGACAACGGACTCGAGAATTACGGAGTTTTCGGCTAACGGGATGTTGGTCTGGACGAATGGCGCAACGGACGTGACCTGTATGGTTCAACGGGCGACGACATTGATTGACCCGAATAGCTGGGTGGATTATGTTCAGTACGTGGTTACGAATAACACGATGACCATCAGATTGCTTGATCTAAACCCTCCTGATGGCATGGTTCTAATCCCTAAAGGAATAAACAACGGAACTGATCTAGATAAAGACTTTGAGGTCTATTCGCTGACGAATGACGCGCCGTTTTACATGGATGCCACCGAAGTGACCAAGACTCAGTGGGACACGGTCTATAACTGGGCTTTAACGAACGGCTATCAATTCGATAACGTGGGCTTGGGTAAGGCAGTAAATCACCCGGTGCAGATGGTCAACTGGTATGATTGTGTCAAGTGGTGCAACGCCCGCAGTCAGAAAGAAGGGCGCACTCCGTGCTACACCGTGAGCGGCAGTGTCTATAAAACCAATCAAAAGCCAGCGGTGGCTTGTGACTTTTCTGTTAGCGGTTACCGTTTACCTTCAAATACAGAATGGGAATATGCCGCACGGGGCGGACTAAACAGCAAGCGGTTCCCATGGGGCGACCTCATCCAGCACACCCGAGCCAATTATAACAGTTCTGCAGATTACTCCTACGATACCAGCGAGACACGCGGCTACCATCCGACCTACGATGATGACCCACGTCCGTACACCAGTCCGGTCGGATCGTTTGCGGCAAATGGGTATGGGCTTTATGATATGGCGGGAAATGTGTGGGAATGGTGTTGGGATGAACCTAATTGGGATCGTCCCCTTCGGGGCGGGAGTTGGGCCAACGCCGTAAATGCAGCACGTTGCGTCAGCAAGGCCACAT
>JBBQSL010000108.1:0-11564 GCA_038213895.1 Kiritimatiellales bacterium
GCCGGAAGATTCGCCGGCACCCTTCGCCGAAACACCTCGCCTCCGTCCTGATTGCAAACCGAGAGGAAAACATTGTTTCCATGAAAGTCTGCACCCGCATATAATTTGTCTGCTTTGGTCGCTTGCATGTGTACTCCTTTCGTTTGTGGTTAAACTAAGAGTATTCTGCACTCGACCGAAGCTTATTTCAAAGAACCTCTATATGGTTATCAGTACCGAGAAAACCACGAATTGAATACACCGGTGCGGTTTACCATGTGATGAGTCGCGCGAACCGTCAGGAAGTGATCTACCGAGACAATAGAGACCGCGAGATTTTTTTAGATACACTTATTTTTCTGTTCTCAGCAACTATATCCATTTGAATCCGGCCCGAGCCGGTCTATTTGATTTGGAGAACGGGAACCTGTCTGACTTTCCATGGAGCAGCTACCCGTTGTATTTGAAGCCCGTTAAGCGTCCCGGTTGGTTGCGGGTTGATCGCGGATTGGGGGCTGCCGGGAAAGAAGACACGGGTGCCGGACGCTGTGCTTATCAGAGGATGATGCAGAAACGGGTGCTTGAGATCGCGTGCAGTGATTCTCCTTATGAGGTGGACGGGCGATGGGCGGAGCTTCGACGGGGCTAGTTCTACGGAGGGGAGACCTTTCGTCAAAGGCAAGAACTCACGCGAGTAATAAGTGGATTGTAACTCGCTTGTATGCAGGGCATGCGGCGAATATTTCGAGATATATGGCGGATGTAAACGCTGCGGATCCGGAAAGCCGGTTGTATGCATTGGCCGAAATGCTTAAATGCGAGAACCCCGCCCCCCGACCGTGACCCCTACCAGAGGGGCGGCGTACGAGTTTACGTGATTCACTGCGGCGGCAGTATGCCTTCTGACACTAATTGGGCATCCATTTCCGGGGTCAGCGGCAGGGGTAGAGGCG
Organism: Kiritimatiellales bacterium; assembly: GCA_038213895.1. Lineage (GTDB taxonomy): Bacteria > Verrucomicrobiota > Kiritimatiellia > Kiritimatiellales > Tichowtungiaceae > Tichowtungia. The sequence continues at coordinate 933 of JBBQSL010000108.1, forward strand.
GGAGCCCGTTACGAATGGCATCCATTTGAACCTGTTCAAGATGTTTTTTGAGTGCTTCGCCGGTCAGTTTCGGGGCTTCCGGCTGCGGTTCCGGTTCTTTGCGGCGTTCTTCTACTTTTTGCAACAAGGCGCGGCGGCGGTCAGCATAAGACGACTGGCGGGAGGTTTGTTCCGTTTTGGTTATCGGTTCGCCAGCACCAGCTTCCAGTTTGAAGAGGGCCACCTCGTTACCTTTGCGGAGCATGGCTTCAGAAGCTTTGATATCCGCTTCGACCATTTCGAGGCCTTCTTGCGGTTCGCCGATGCGGAGGATGTAGCTTTTCTTCGTGGTGTTATCAACAATCCCAGCCCGTGTAGTGCCGTCCGGCCCTTCGAAAAGCATGGAGAGGCGCAGGTTGCGGGCGAACGATTGCGAGGCTGGCACTTGTACGACATCGGTCTCGGGCGGGGCTTGTCCGAAGGGTTGTCTATCTAGAATAACCTGATAGCGTTTAAATCCTTCCTCATTCGCCAGACTTAGTGTGACGGAGGAGAGCAGGATAAAGCTAAAAATGGAGTTACTGGGTTTCACCTTCGTACACTATCCGTTCTTGTTTAATTTTCGTCAAGCGGTAGGCTTGGCAACATGAATATAAAATATCGGACATCAAGCCGGAAATGTCGAACGGGAATACGCTCTAAATTTTGGAGTTCTGTGTTTTTAGTTCGATATTTATCCGTTTTGTTGTTTGCGCTGTTTATGCAAACCGCAGAGGCTCAAATGCCGCATCGCGTCGCGGTGTTGGTGAATGAAAACTCCCAAAACTCAAAAAAAGCCGCCAATTATTTTGCCGTGCTACATGGTGTACCGGGCGAAAATTTAATTTATCTGAAGCTTCCTGAATTGATCGTAACCGGTCGCGCGGAGTGTACACCGGAGGAATTCGCACAGTATATTTATGATCCGGCGCAGAAAATTATCGAAGAGCGTGGTTTGACCAATCAGGTGCTGGCGTGGGTCTATTCGGTCGATTTCCCGATCCGCGTGGTTACTTCGTCGAATGATCGTCAGCAGATGTCGCTGCTGGGGCTGACTTTTACACGCGGTAAAATTCCGGCCATGGAGATGATCGAAAAAGGGCTTTTTGCGTCACCGCTGTTTGCTGGGCCAACCAAAGAGGGCGGGCCGAAGCGCCCGGCCTTTTCCTTTGAAATGCTTAAGAGTAGCGCGGGTGGCCTTGGTGATAAAATGCCGCTGCCTTCGATGATGCTGGGCTATATCGGCGAAAACGGAACGGATATGGATACGGTGTTGCGCTGTATAGAAAGCGGTGTGCTGGCTCGGCAAAGCGGAGCTAAACCACCAGTTTTATTGGTGCAGACGGATGATAAAGCCCGTTCCGGCCCGCGCGAATGGCAGTATGCCGAGGTGAAAGCCGAGCTGGCGCAACGCGGTGGAACGGCAATCATTTTTACCAACCAGCCACCCATGCAGACCAATCTGCTGGGCGTATTGACTGGAGCAGAATCGCTGAAGCCATCCATTTTCGGCACCTTTGCCCCGGGGGCGTTCGGTGAACATCTCACCAGCTGGTCGGCGGAATTTCAGAAACCTCAGACCAAGTGTACCGAGTGGCTTAAGGCGGGGGCCACCGTGACGGCTGGAATGGTGACGGAACCGTACAATGTTTGGACTAAATTTCCGCACGCACGTTTTTTTGTGTACTACGCCTCCGGTTGTTCAGCGCTGGAGAGTTTTTATCAGTCTATTCTCAGTCCGCTGCAGGTGCTGTTGCTGGGTGACCCGCTTTCACAGATCACCGGACTCCCCGTTGAGATTAAGGCGGTTGGCCTGAGTAAGGAAATTTCAAGTAGTGTGGACGCCGCTTTTGTCGCTGAAGCTAAATTCCCGATCCAGACGCAAGTTCTTTACAGTGCGCTAGTTGATGGTAAACAGATCAAAGAGTCTGAAGGCATTACATTGATTGAACTGCCGTTTAAGGAAATGGGCGACGGGTATCATATTATCCGTATTGTTGCACAGGCAGCCCTGCCGGTTACGCCCGGCGGCTTCAGAGATTTTCCGGTAATGATTAATAAAAAAGGGCGTTCAGTGGCTGTCACCGGAATGACCGATGGGGCTCCGCGACAGATTGTTATTAAAGCCGCACCCGGCGGCAAAGAAAAGCCAAAGGAGATTTATCTGCTTTGGAACGCTACGTCGTTGGATCGTAAGCCCTATGCCGATGGCGTTGAGCTTTCATTCGACGAGCGGACGGTGGGCGAAGGGCCGCACCGTATGCAGGTTGTCGTGGTTTATGACGACGGTATGGAAGTGCGTAGTGCACCGCAGGAATTTGCCATTGCATTTAAAAAGAAAGTTGAATGATGCGATATGAACCATGAGTGAATCGTTCTAAAATTTGAAAATACAGCTTTCATCTTTCATAGTTCATCTTTCATATTTGCCTTCTTATGAAATGGATCTCCAAAAACCCTTCCGACACTTGGAAAATCGCGGCGGAATTTTTCCAAAGGTTGGAAAAACCGGCGGTGATAGCTCTGCACGGCAATCTTGGCGCGGGCAAAACTTGCTTTACGCAAGGGCTAGCGCAGGCGGCTGGAGTGAAAGAGCCGGTTTGCAGCCCGACCTATACCATCATCAGCGAATATCAGGGCGACATTCCATTTCACCATATTGACCTTTACCGCCTCGGCGGGCCCGAAGAAGCATTTGATTTGGGCCTTAATGAAGTTCTCGAAGCGGGTGGTATCACCGTCATCGAATGGGCCGAGCGCGCGGCCGAGATGCTACCGCCGCACACGATTCACATCCGGATCGAGCGCGGCGATGACGAGCAGATTCGAACCATTGAAATTATAAATAATCCATTACTGAATTTTGACCCAATAAGATAAAAAAATGATTACTTTAGGTATAGAGCTTTCCTCTCGACAGGGCAGTGTGGCCCTGCTTAAAGACGGCGCGTTACTGGCGGAAAAAACATGGGTCGGCGAGCGCGTCAGACACAACACGATTTTCCAAACCTTGGAAGACCTTCTGAAGGAAGCCAATGTTTCATACGGCGACATTTCTCTCTACGCCGTCGGCCGTGGGCCGGGCTCATTTTCCGGCATGCGCATGAGCTTTGCCGTCGCGCAGGTGCTGGCGTTGCCGACCAAGACCGAAGTGCGCGCGGTAAGTAGCGGTGCGGCGTTGGCTCTTCAAGTGGCGCAGACATTCTTGTCTGTGCCGGGCGGGCAGACAGGAATGTCCGCCCCACAAAAGATTGCCGTGATCGGCGATGCCCGCCGCGAACAGTTCTGGGTTGGATTTTTCAGTTCAGCCGCGAATGGCCGCGAATGGCCGCGAATGAAATCCCCTCCGTCGGAGGGGTGCCCGTCAGGGCGGGGTGGGTTTGATGTTGTTCAAACCGGCGAGTGGAAACTGATTCCCTATAACGAGCTGATCATTCTCGAAGGAATGCTCGTCGTCAGCCCCGAGGCCGAACGATTGACGAAATATTTTCCAAACATTGGAGCCGCGCGCTTCCCACTGGCGAGTGATGTCGCCGCGCTGGCCGAAAAACAAACCGAACCCGAGCCGCTTGAGCCGCTCTACATGCACCCACCGGTTTTTATTGAGCCAAAATTTTGTTGAGATTTTGGCTCTCCGGCTCTACAATCCGCAACATGAAAATGACAATATACCCCATGCTTACACTCCTCCTGCTCCCCTTTGCAGGAGAAGCCGTTGTTCTTGCAGGAGGCGACGGCACGCAGAACACAACGGCTCCAACCGGCGGTCAGGGCTGGGACTATGTCGGGCGGATTGATAAGGCTGGCGTGTACTCAAGCGTTACCTATATTTCTGACAACTGGTTCATCACGGCCTATCATGTACAGCAAATCGACAACCCGACTGGGGTTGTCGTAAACGGTTCGAGTTATGCCATTGACAGCGGAAGTTGGAAGCGCCTGACCAACAGCGTTGGCGGCAATGCCGACCTATCCATGTTCAGGGTAACCAGTAGCGTCGGGCTATCCGGGTTGACGGTACGCTCCTCCGCCACTACTAACGGTTCCGCCCTGACGATGATCGGCAACGGGCGCAACCGCGAAACCCTCGAAACTAAATGGGATTCTTCATGGGTAGAAGGTGGAAAGCCGACGGCGTATACGGGCTACAAATGGGCTTCAGGATCAACCAAGCGCTGGGGAACCAACGTCAAGGATGCCAATGCGGGGTTGGTCGACGACGCGTCTGGCATTACCGACATGTTTTACGCCGACTTCGACAATGTCGGGGGCAGCGAGGCGCAGGGCGCGACCTACGATTCCGGCGGCGGAGTTTTCTACAATACAGGTAGCGAGTGGGAGCTTGCCGGAATCATGATCACTGTAGGACCATTTATCGGACAGCCTGCCGGCACAGCGGTATACGGTAACCGAACCTACATGGCCGATATGTCATTTTACCGCGACCAGATCAATCAGGCGATTCCCGAGCCGACTACGGCCATTTTGTTAGCTGGTGCGGCCTTTGTCTTAGGCCTCGTTAAACGCCTTCGGTATATGTACCAGTGAAATGGTTCTGCTCTATTTTAGTCCTGCTAATGGCCGACCGTGCGTCGGCCATTATTGTTGCGGATTATTCGGTCGCAACCAACTCACCATCTGGTTCTTGGGATGTAAATTGGAATTATGTCTACAATTATCAGGGTAGCTCCGGCGTTGCGGTCGGGCCGAACTGGCTACTGACAGCGGCGCATGTGGCAGATGACTTGTTTCCCACTACGCTCGTCATAGGCGGTACCAACTATTATCAAAAGGAAGTAATTTTTCATCGCGCAGCAGATGACCCGGCGCATACGAACAAAGCTGATCTTGCACTGGTTCGATTTGATAAGGCGTTTCCAGGTTATTATCCGCTCTATACCAACACGTTTCCGACCCAAACCTTTCCTAAAGACAAGCGATTAAATGCAGTCCTGATCGGATTTGGAACAACCGGTAGCGTTTTCACGACTTATTATACAGACAGCGGAGTCGGGAATACCGGCACTAACCGCTGGGGCACTCAAAAAATTGACCGGACAATCAGTGCTGACTATGACATCGGCCTGACTCCTGTGGAAAACATGACCTATAATAATGGGATCCAGATGGAATTTAGTTTGAGTGATACTACGACATACGAGGCGGGGTTAGGAGTCCGGGATTCTGGCGGCGGAACCTTTGTTAAGGACACCGACGCAATATGGAAGCTGGCGGGCATCAATACCACTCGTTATGGGGGACCTACCAATTGGACCGATGTGTTCGCAATTTCCATTCCCGCTTATGCAGTTTGGGCGACTAATGTGATGAATCCGAATGGCGATCTGGATAACGACGGCCTTCCGAATTATTGGGAGCAGCGATACGGTACGACGACTGGTCTCGTTGCTTCGGCGAATAGCGACAGCGATGGTTTTACCAATTTGCAGGAATATATAGCGGACACCAATCCGACGAATTCAGTTTCATTTTTTGAGATGAGCGGATTTTTGGCTTCAACTAATCAGACCATTTATTTTGTCGGAAGCACGGCACGGCAGTATCAGGTTTTTTATACCACCAACGATCTGGCCTTCACCAATCTGATCTGGATCGCGGCGCACACCAACAAGATTTGGGGTGTCGGAACCAACTCCTCCATTACCGTAACCAATGCGAGCCGAAAGGCTTTTTACCGCCTTTGGGTGACGTTGCCATGACGGAGGGGGTCAAGCATCGGAAGAATCATACCAGTCACGGTTATGAATCGGTAAAAAAAACGAGCGTCCCGCTCGTTTCTCCGCCTCGGCGGGATCGATTTTAAGTCCTTAATTTCCCCCCGATTCCTTGGAATAACTACCCATTAATCTCCCGGTTCAAAAAGGGAGCAAAGTTCCGCAGAGGACTCTTCTTTGCGCGTTTTTTTTAGCGATCTTCGTGTCTTCTAAAAAATTCAATGGTGGCCTTGAGTCCTTCATCGAAGCTGGAGGTCGGCTTGAATCCGGCGGCTTTGATTTTTTCGACGGACGCCATCGAATGCTTCACGTCACCGGCGCGAACAGGGACATATTCAATTTTCGAGGCCGATCCCGTCAGCTCAATGATTTTCTTCGCGAGGTCGTTGATGGTCAGTCGCCCTCCATAGGCAACATTGAAGAATCCGGGCGGCGTCTGGTTCATCGCCAGAAAGACATTGGCGGCGACAATGTCCTTCACATAGATGAAGTCACGGGTTTGTTCGCCATCGCCAAAAATCGTGATGGTTTCGTTTTTGCCAGCCTTGTCGATGAAGATCGGTACGGCGGCGGCATAGGCACTCTTTGGGTCCTGTCGAGGACCAAAGACGTTGAAGTAGCGCATGACTCCCGTTTTGAGCTTCCCTTCGCGGCTGAAAATATCGCAGTAGTATTCGCCGTCGAGCTTGGTGATGGCATACGGGCTTTTCGGCTCGGGAAGCATCGTTTCACATTTCGGCACCACTGGGTTATCGCCGTAGTTGGCGGCGGAACTGGAGAAGCAAAGTTTCTTAACGCCAGCTTTCGCGGCCTCTGCGAGCACAATCAGCGTGCCGATGGTATTGATTTCGACGCACTCGACCGGCTTGTCCATCGATTCGGGCACACTGATCATCGCCGCCATGTGAAAAACATAATCAACGCCCTGCAAGGCAGCGCGAACATCCGCGCGGTTCGTGATCGAACCCTCGATAAATTCGTGTTTCAGCCCGTGCAGATTTTTCAGATAGCCCGAGCGCAGATTATCCAACACCCGCACCTCTGCCGTTCCTTGAAAATGTTCAACCACATGACTACCGATAAATCCGGCACCGCCGGTAACTAAAACTTTCATTAACAAACCTCCACTATACGTTGCATCGCATCCCTCTGCCGCTCCATGGACTCGACCATTTTAAACTGCTTGCGGCAACGGTCGATATTCTGTCCCGCACGGTGCGTTTTAAAATACACATCGCCCTGGAGATAGTCGGTCAGAAAGCGTAGTCCGATCTCAAAGGTGATCAGCCGACCAGAAAACGGAAGCAGCTCTCGCTCTTTTGGAACCAAAAAGCCGGAGGCGGTTTCGAGATAGCCTTTTACCAAGGCCTCAAAATAATCGATATCCATCTCCACCTTTGAGAGATCGCGTTCGTCCTCTGGGGCGCGGGTTGTGGTGGTGCGAACCATATCGCCAAAGTCATAAAGCACCGATCCGGGCATCACGGTGTCGAGATCAATGACGCACAGGCCCTTGCCGGTAACGGTATCGATCAGCACATTATTCAGTTTCGTGTCATTGTGCGTCACACGCTCTGGAATTACGCCGGAACCCATTAAATTCAGGACAACATCCACCATCGCCTCGCGTTGCAGAGCAAAATCGATTTCCGCCTTCACATCGGCCGCGCGACCATGGATATCGGCGGCGATGGCCACCTTCAACGTATTAAAGCGCGAGCGGGTGTGGTGGAAATTCGGGATCGTATCGTGCAGACGACCCGGCAGATCGGCTAACTGACACTGAAACTCCCCGAAGGTCTTAGCGGTTTCATAGGCTTGCTGCGTGGTTTCAACCACATCAATTCCGACCGCACCTTCGATAAAGACATAGGTGCGCCAGAAGTCGCCGTTTTCATCAATAAAAAAATCCTTTCCAGCGTTCGTGGGGACCAACGTCAGCACACGCCGATCGAGTTCTCTGGCACCGGCCTCATCGAACTTTTTCCGCTGGTGACGAGTTACCTGGCCAATGTTTTCCATCAGCGCGGGAACATTTTTAAAAATGGTTTTATTGATGCGCTGATAGATGTAATAGATCTCGCGACCGCCCATATCATAAACAGCCCGATACGTGTCGTTAATGTGTCCGCTTCCATAGGGAGCCTCCCCGCGATAGGTTCCCTGACACTGAAAAACGGCGGCAACATTTTTAAATTGATCCATTGGATCTTTCCTTAATTAAGCGTCTTTCTGCCAGTCTGGTTTGCCTTCATATACCCAGCAGTAGTAGTCGGCCAGCTTGAGCTGAGAGGCCGCCGCTTCATCGATGAACAGTTTCGCCGCTGGATGATGTTGCAAAATCGAGGCGGGCATCATAGAGGACACCGGACCTTCAACCGTCGCGGCAACCGCAGAGGCTTTGCTTTGTCCAAACGCCAACATCAGATTCATCCGCGCATCCATAATGGTACCAATCCCCATGGTGATGCAGTGATGCGGTACTTTGGATTCATCGCCGCCAAAAAAGCGGGCATTATCCGTCACCGTTTGCCGGGTTAGCGTTTTGATGCGGGTGCGCGAGGCGAAGGATGACGTCGGTTCGTTAAATCCGACATGTCCATCGGAACCAATGCCGAGAACTTGCAGATCAATACCGCCAACAGCCTTAATCGATCGTTCATAATCCGCGCAAAACGCCGGAACATTCGTCGTCATACCATCGGGAATATGCACATTCTCTGGTTTAATATTAAGTTGGCTGAACAAGTTGTCCTGCATAAACCGGTTATACGACTGTGCGTGATCCGCAGGCAAGCCGATGTATTCGTCGAGATTAAAGGTGGTGACGCGACTGAAGTCGAGGGCTTCTTCTTTATGCAACCGGATCAGTTCTTTATATAGCATTAACGGCGTGCTACCGGTCGCCAGCCCAAGAACGGCATTCGGCTTTTCTTGAATCAGGCGGGCGACAACCCGCGCGGCAACATGACTGCCAGTTACAGCATCTTTATTGATTATGACTTCCATTAGAGAATCTCCTTTAAATTGTCATGCGTTGACAGCATGCGTCCTTTTTCCAATGTTTGGAAAAAATGTCCGTTCCCCCAGCAACTTACACGATAGAGTGTCGCAAAAGTAAAGTCTGGTGCCGCACCACCCTGCCCGCCGACGAGTTCACCACCGCGACGGACGTTGTCCTGCATCCATGCCGGCAGCGATAGATGATAGGGATTACGCTGCACCTCTTTGACGTGAAACGAAAGGGCCGCGATCAAATCCGCCAACGTCTCTGCCCCCGCCTCCACCATCAGATTCGGCGTTTCCATCGCACCCCAGAACTCGGTTTCAATCACCGTGCAGGAAAAATCTTGCGGCATTTCTTTAAGCGCATCCATCACTAAAAAGTGCGTAGAAATATGGCGCGAGTTCCAATCCATGGAATGCGGCATAAAAACAATTCGTGGGCGAATTGTTTTTAATATTCCGACTACGTCGAATTTTTCCAATGCTTGGAAACCGTTGCGCGGGTAAATATCCCAGCCGAGAAAAGCGCAGGCGTTTTTAAGCTCCTCCGCTCGGCCGGCCTGACGCTCCAGATTGCTCCCATAGGTAACAGGTACATCAATGATCTGCATTCCAGCTTCGCGCATGAGACGCAACGGCAATAATCCGGTAATACACTCGTCGTCCGGATGCGGTGAAAACAGCAGTGCTATTGGAGCATCCGCCGACGGCACTTTTTGCGCTACACACGACTCAAAGCCGCCCAACGGAAGTTTACCGGCGGATTTAAAATTCACTTCGCCCTGTTGAACAAAATTCAGGTACGGATTCACCTCACTCCTCCTTTAAAGATTTCCAGCGGCACTGAAAAACGCCTTCATATTTTCTTCGGTGGTGTCCGGCGTAATTTCGCATCCCGCCGAAACAATACACCAGCAGAAATCTCTATATTTCACGTCGGCGCAGCGGGCCGCCCAGCGCATAATGATCGGATGAAACGGCGAATGGTTCACTGCTTCTCCTCTAATGAACTTTAACGTTCGCGCACGGGCGGTCATCACGTCTCCTTTTATTTATCTTACTATTTGAAAATCATCGGAAGACTAGCCGCGGCAACCGCCTGTCCTTGGCGTTTCATCTGCTCATCCGACGTACTGATCTTAACTGTTACTGCTAGCGAGGGAAACTCCGCTTTCAAAACTTCTTCCGCCTTTTCTATGAGAAGCTGACCGCCGGCTCCGCTGGTGACGCGCCCAAGAATCAGCAAATGACGAAAGTCATAAAACTCGGCAAAATGAGCGATAGCATAACCGAAGCAAGTGCCGATGGTTTCATAAATTTTACGGGCTCGTGAGTCGCCTTCAGCCATGAGTTTCTGCACTTCAACCAGCTGTTCAGCAAAGGGCGTTTTGGGGGGGAAATTGATTCCGGCCATCTTGGCCAGTCGGATCACGCCTTGCTGCGAAAAATATTGCACCCCGCACCCCTGGTCACCGGACCATTCATCCGCCGGTCCCTTTTCGCGGTAATCCACCGGCACAAAGGCCAGCTCGTTCAGCCACGAAGTGAGGCCCCCCTCCGGCGTGACATAACCGGCGGCAAGGCTTGTGCCCATTGAAATTCCAAGAACCGCATTATCGTTCAGCGACATCGCTCCGGCCAGCGCGGTCACTTCTCCATCATTCACCACTTCAAAGGGAATTCCATTCCAGGCCGCTTTAACCTGCTTAAAAATCGGCCGAACCTTCGTTTCAAACTGCTCGATCGGTACCCCGCGAAACAGCGACGCCACACGGACTTCGTTATTCACATAAACGCCAGCGGCGCTGCCTCCGATCGCATCTACGCGCGGCAGATGCGCCGCCGCCCGTTTGAGAGAATCCATGATGCCATC
>JBBQSL010000109.1:0-11558 GCA_038213895.1 Kiritimatiellales bacterium
CTATGGCGAGTCACAGGAGAACGGAGGGCTGAAGTCACCGATCAAACATCAGTGGTTATCCTTCTTTTTGGTAAAATACGACCCCTAGAATACGCTGTAGGGTAATGTTCAATTCCCAATGCTCAATGCGCAATGTTCAAAAGACGGTGGAGGACGGGTGGAAGACGGAAGACTGAACGGAAGACAGACCTGATATTCCGATGCCAACTCGTTGAGCATCTTTATGCCCGTAAGCGCACTAGATCATTTTAAGAAAAGTCGTGGCCCATACTGCAAGCCCTTCGGAATACCGAAGAGGCTCGCCCTACAAGTTTTCGTGTAGGACGTCCCTCTCGAAGAGGGGGCGTAAATTGGATACAGAATTATTTAAAATGCTCTAATCACGCATTGAGCCACTTCCGTGCGCTACGACGGTAAATCCATCCGGTCATCTGGGATGGAAGAAGGCGCACACCCAGACGAAGGAGCGGCCAGATCATCGCGGGGTGAACTCCCTTCAACTGATATATCCCTTTAATGAAAATCCGGAACTCCACCAGCCCGACTGATAGATTGCGGCGCCGCACCAACTCATCCGAAACTCGGAACAGAACCAACGGCTGGCGCAGGTTCGCCAGCGGCACATCCTGCGCCACCGCCCGGAACCACAGTTCAATATCCTGCCGCAACGGAAGCTCTTCGTTATACGTCCCAATGGAAGAAAAAAACTCGCGGCGAAAGCAGACCGTCGAATGGGCGAATGGATTCGCTTTCAAAATATATTTTTTCATCGTCGCCGTATCCGCTGGATAGGTGCGAAGCAACCCCTTCTGATCCGGTGTTTCGCTGAATTCCTGAATGCTGGACCCGCAAACCATAACCTCCGGATTCTGCTCCAAAAACTCAATTTGCTGCTCTACCCGGTTAGGCAGACAGATATCATCGGCATCGAGCCGAAAAATAAACTCTTCGTCCTCCAGCGCATCAATCATTGCATTCAACGCGCAAGTCAGTCCGTGGTTTTCTGGGCAACGAATCAGCCGGTGAATTCGTGGTTCATATTCCTTAAGACAGGCATCCAACGCCTCGGTCAGTGGCCCGTCGGCGCAAAGATAAATATTGACCGATACCGTCTGGTTCAGGATCGATTCTAATGCCTCACGCAACCAGTTGGCCCGGTCTCCTGCATAAACACTGATGATAAACGCCGCGCTATGCATATCTAAGGGTTAGCCCTTTTTCGTTTTCTTTTCTCCGTCAGCCGCAAATAAATTTCCAACGTACTCCTCACCACAATTTCACTGCGATAATTCTCTTCGACCAACCTTCTCCCATTCCTTCCAAGTTCACGACGATATTCATCATCATTAATTAATTTCGCAAGCGCATCCGCCAAATTCTCGACAGACCCTGGTTTGACTAACACTCCTGTAACGCCATCCACCACAATTTCCCTGCAACCAGGAACATCGGTCGCCACAAGAGCTCGTCCGCAGGATGCACCCTCTATCAAAACACGTGGTATCCCTTCCCCATACACCGTAGGCAGACAAACAATATGGGAACGAGCAAATAATTCTGGCATATTACTAATCTGACCCAGCCATGTAATCAAACCCCGAGCATCCCATTGCTCCAGCACCTTTACCGGTATCGCACCCATCGCATCTTGATCAACAATGCCAGCGACCAAGAGGGATGCGTCATATCCCTTTTCAGACAACATGGAGACAGCCTCAACCAGTTCTGAAAGCCCTTTTTCATATAAAAGCCTCGCCGCAAAAAGGATATTAATAGGCGGAGCAACAGGCTCTGGCGCAAAGGCGAACAAACCAACATCTACCCCGGCTCCTGCAACCTTGACAGCTTGCTCACCTTTTACCATCCCCCCGGAAACCATATAATTTAAATCCTCATGGTTTTCAAAAAAGGTAACACTGCTTTCCCCGCCAAACACCAACCGATAAACACGCGTGAAAACCTTCTGAACAAAAAGACTAAGGCCTTTTCGATCAGGAGAAAACAACGTGCCCAGCCCAGTGACACTGGCTGCAAAAGGTATGCCTAATAAACGACAAAAAAAACCACCATATATATTTGGCTTGATCGTTACAGTATGTACGACATCTGGTTTAACTTTTCTAATTCTGTGTAGTATATTAGCAGCTGTAACAAGCTCTTTTATCAAATTAAAACTCTTCCTGCTGAGAGAGATTTCATGGATGGTAATGCCAGCAGCTTCAATTTTATCCAGATTATCACGCGAAGTTGCCCCGAGAACAACGTGTACATCATACCCTGCCTCTACTGCGGATTTTGCACGCTCAATCCAATGCAAATTAAAATACCAATCCACATTTATAATATAGAGAAGTCGGAGAGAGGGTATAGGGGTCGGTTTTCCAGATTTTTTCTTTTTAAACTTCATGAGCTCTCTCTACTTGCTCTCTCAAACACCGATGATTTTGCTTCTCTAGGGTTTTCCAAACCTTGGGAGTACGATTGACGGACCATATCGGCGGAACATCTCGATAAAGATCCTGATACGCCCCAGACATCGCGGCGGCAGAAAACTTTTCTTCTGCCGCAGTTCGTGCCAATGTGCGGAGCGATTCGCTTGGTTCAAAACCTTGCAGCGGTGCCACATCTCCTCCCGAGAACAACCGAACACACTCCCCGGCCTGCTCAGCCAGTTCCCTGTGCGGAGAAATATCGGAGAGCAAGCAAGGCAACCCGCAAGCCAAGGCTTCCAGCACCGCATTGGGAAATCCTTCGGCAAGCGAAGTTGAAATGAATCCGTCTGCAGCCCGCAACCAATCCGCAACATTCTCGACCCGTCCGGCAAAACCAATCTGCTCACATCCGTCCGCCGCGAGGCGGCACTCCGCCTCTAGCGGACCGCTACCCAGAAACACCAGTTTTGCATTGGGCAAAGCGGCTTGCCTGAACGAGGCGATCACGGCCAACGGGTCTTTGCGCTCCGACAAATGCCCGACACTCACCCAAAACACCGTTTCCTCGGCAACATTTAGCTTTTGACGCAAGGCTGCACGCTCCTCCGGCGATACCGGTGTCCACATCGCGGTATCTACCCCGTTGCAAATGGTGTGCGCATGAACATCAAAGCATTCCGTCAGATTATGGGTCACCGCACTCGACACGCCGACCGGCGCGGCGACACGCCTGAGCGCGCGAGTATGCGTATGCGCCATCCAATAGCCGCGAACCACGCCGTACGTCATTGGATAGTCCAGCTGCGGAAAATTACGCACGCTACAAACTGCAGGCCACTCATCGCTAAGCGATGCTGCCAGCGAATCAGCGCGAATTCCTTGTGTGTGAAGAAGATCCACCTTTTGTTCCCTTAAAAGTTCTCTGAGCTTTGCTCGGGAAATAAAAAGACCGGCCCATCGGGAAAGCCCCAGGCCGCAAATGGAAATCCCATCCTGCTCATACAGTGGTTTGATCGAATCTTCGGGTTCGGGAGAGAGCGTAATCACCAGCGATTCAAACTGCGTCCGATCCAGATGACGAATGATACTGCGCAACTGGCTGTTCGGCCCGCAACGCTTCAGCGTCGATACAATGTAGGCAATCCGCGTCATTCCATTTTTTCCAATGCTTGGAAGTTACACCACGAATACCGATTCTCCGTATCCCTGCAAAAAAGAATCGTGCGTCACCAGACGCATGGGCTCAGAGACGGCTTGGGCAACGAGAATCCGGTCAAACGGATCCTTGTGATAATGTGGAAGTGTTTCCTCCGCCGCCGCATGAAGTGCACTTACTGAGAGTTCGACATAGCCCGCCGCACCGAGGTAGTCAATCAACTCCCGCCCGGACACCGGCATTTGTTCGGAAGACAGCGAATGCTTGATCGCCACCTCCCAAACAGAGGCTGCACTGAAATAAATCTGGTTGGTCTCATCCAAAATTATCTTCCGGGCAACCGTCGGCAGTCGCGGGCTATCGGTCAATGCCCATAGGACAATATGCGTATCCAGCAGAATTCTCATTCCTTACCATTCTCTCCGACAAACAACGCTTCAATAGACGGATTCAGCGAATCAATATCTTCGGGAACCTTGAACTTTCCCAGTGCTACACCAATCCGCCTAGCCGTTCCGGGATTACAAAACGGAATGATTTTGGCCACCGGCTTCCCATGGCGCGACACGATCACCGAATCTTCAAAGCCTGACAACAGATCCTGAATAATCCTCGATAAATGCGTCTTTGCGTCAAATAGACTAACCGTATGCATGGCACCTCCCCCGTTTTTTAGATTTAGTTAGACCAAACTAGTTTAAATTTCAAGATTTAAATATATTCAATCTATTCGAAGCCCCTACTGCGTTGCAATAGACCGACTCCGCCTGCTGCACAAATAAGGCCGGATTAAATTTCTCTGCGACGGTCTTATGCCCCGCAGTTATAAGCCGCTTTCTCAACTCACCGTCCGAGAGTAACCGTTCGATCGCCGCCGCCACACCGTCTGGATCATTAACATCAACTAGCAATCCGTTTTTCTCGGGCTCCACAATTTCCACCATACCGCCCGCCCGGCAACCGATCACCGGGGTGCTCACAGCCATTCCTTCTAGCAAGGTGAGACCCAGCGGCTCCTCACGTGACGGAAGCACCAGAATGTCTGAAGCAGCAATCAGCGCACAGGCATCGCTCCGCCAACCGGTGAAAATAACGCGCGAGTCCACTCCGAGGCGGCGCGCCAGCTGTTCAAACTGTCGGCGACGATTCCCTTCACCAACCAGTAGCAACACCGCATTTGAATAACGGGCGTCGAGCTGTGCAAAGGCCCGCAACAGGATATCCTGCCCCTTGATATGAATTAAACGTCCGACACAGCAGATCACCGGAATGCCAGACGGCAGACCGAATTGCGCGGTCAAATCGGCAGGAACGACATCCGGCGTGGTCATCGCATGGTACAGTACATCGATCCGTTGCCAGTCCAGTCCTCGGCTCACCCAGTAGGTGCGGCACGCCTCGGAGTTGGCAATCATCCGGATCACTGTCCGGTTCACCTGACCCGCCAGCCGGGGAGTCAGCCCGCAACCAATGCAGGATTGCAAATGCGCGACCACCGGAATTTTACATTCCTCGGCCAGAAACACACCGAAGATATCGCGATTTACTTGCGTATTGAGCACCAGTAAGTCCACCGACTCCTGCCGAATGATCTTCTTCAGTTCGCAAACGGCCCGTGCATGAATCAGAGGTTCAGCCCACGAACGAATGAACGGGATGAACTGAGTTATCCCGCGCTGAATCCACCGCATCAACAGATAGCGTCCGGCAGGACGGCAGCTGAATAACGGGTCGGACAGGACAATCACGGTAACATCCAGCTTCTTGAATTCATCTGGACAACGCGGCGGATTAAAGCAACAGACCACCGGCCGAAACAGCTCGCGATTCATCTGCCGAAGAATTGTCATCAGCACGACGAAAGATCCGCCATTCTGCGTTCCCGTTTCTATAAAGAGAAGGTTCTTCATATTATATTCTGTTTTCCAAACCTTGGAAAATTTTCATCCGTTTTTTTCCAATGGTTGGAAAAGCCTCACTTCGCGAAGCGGCCCGCCGTTTCCAGAATCTGTTCAGCCAGCGTTTGCGCGAAGCGTGTTTCCCGTTCGCCGAGCGTTTCCGGCTTAAGTAACCCGCCCCATAAAACCTGGATGCCTTCAGGCAGATCGAACGAGCCGTCGTAAAGGCACTGTAAATAGCGAACCAGTTCGTCGGCACCGCGCGCGGGCTTCCGGTCGTGAAAGAGGATCTCTTTGATAAGCCGCCCCAGTTCGGCCGGATCGCCCGCCCGGTGGCAGAGGCCAAGGTGCGAGAAGAAGCTTTCGCCGAACATGAGAACCGGGCGCTCCATGAGAATGGCTTCCCACGCAGCGGTACCCGTGATGGAGGCCAGCAGGTCGGCGCGGCGCGTCAGTGCCATGGAATCGACTAGCGGGTTGATCAACCGGACGTTGGTGTGGCGACGGATACGTTCGTAGAATCCGGCTGGGCGGCAACCGATCATGGTGGGATGCTCTTTGACATAGAGTTTGTGGGTGAGCGGGATGCGCGCGGCCAGCAGGTCGATCAGTGCGTTCTGATCGGTGAAGGCAGGCGAAAGCACCATGGTGGATGCCTCGGGCGTCATGTGCAAGGGGAAGTAGATGTAAGGTTCGCCGTCACACGGCGCATCGAACTGTTCCGGTCGGAAATGGCGAACGGCCAGTTTCTGCCGAAGATGAAAACTGAGGATGGAGAACGGATGCTTCCAGCGCAGGTCGCGCCCTTTTGGCGGAAGCAGTTTGCGTTTGCAGGCCAGAGCGAAACGAAGTGCCAAATCTCCATAGAAAAGAAGCGGATTGGTTTTCTGAATTTTATCAATGCTCCGGTTACAGGTGGCCGCCCAGACCGGGGCTTCGGGATTGTCCGTTTTGTAGGAGTCGAGATAGGTCTTGAACTCCGGCGGCAACTGCGGCAGCGTCCCGCCCCGCGCGCAGGCCTCTTCGAAGGCCTGTTCAATCTGATAGAAGCGCTCGGTGGAGTCGTTGAGTGAGAGAACAAACCGGTTGCCGATGCGGGCGGAGCGCAGGACGACATAGGGAATCCCCATCCATTCGCAAACGCGAGCCAGCGCCAGTGTCGGCAATGCCGCGATGACGACAATAAAAACCAGATCGGGTTTAAAGCAACGCAACCGTTCTTCATAGGTATCCAGAAAACAGCAGACAAACTGTTGCAGCTCCTCATGACTGTCATGCGCCATCATGTCGGTGCGAATCAGTTCGCCGCCAACAACAAAGCGGTGCCCAGCATCGCGATCGGCTATAATAAGGTCGATCAAGGGGCAACTGAGTCGGCGCTCCCACTCAGCAACCCGTCCGAGGGGCACCTCATAGCTCAGAGCCTTCTTTTCAATCTCGTCGGTCGTGTCAAGCAGTTCATAGGGAACGTCCGTCTGCGTCTTCAGAAACCGCTCATGCACACCATCTTTAACCGACAGAACCCCAGCGAATCGCGAGTCGGGATCGCGCTCCAGAATCTGCTTTGCCGTTTCATGGCAAATCAACGTGTGGGTCTGAAGATTGAATCCGAAATATAGTTTCATAAGGGATGAGTCTCTTTCTGGCACTTCAGGCGGCTTATGGGTGTCGATAAATCAAGTAGTATTAAAGCAGGCGTATAGGCTTGATACAACCCTTGTTTTTCTACACATTTTAAAGCCTATGAATGTACACGCTCCATGCGGCAAAACTAAAAAAATAAAAACATTGTACGGCTGCCCTTTCCTTCGAAAACTGCTGAACTGTCGACCGGTTGCGCACGGACTGGCGCGGATGCTAGGGCCTCGGCGTTGCGGGCAGTTCATCGGTCGCCTGCTACTACCCTATGTCAGCGAAACAAAAATCAATGTGCTGGCGGTCAGCCGAGAGCTTCTTGCAAAAGACATTGAACAAATCGAAGCCCGTACAGAAATCAACTTCATCCCGTGGCGTAGCGGACATCTCGGACGGTTGATGGAGGCTTGGACCCCAAAAGAGTGCCAAATTCAGACGATTTTCATGAGGGACGGTCAGTACCAAAACCATCCCTGCTGGACGAAAGGCGTTGAGCTTCTCCGGGCTCTGCATGGGGTTCTGGAGAAAAAGGGTTCCGTACCAATCGCGATCACGGCAAACATGGATTACTGGCAGGAGGAGCCTCTCCGTCGATTTTGCGCAGAAAGTGGCGTGAAACACCTGGTGCTCGACCGTGAAAATCATGTTGTGCAGGAATACCGCGATAATATGTTCCGAATTTTTCAGCAGGCCAAATTTAAATTTGAAGGACAAGTCGCCGTGTTCAGCCAATGGATGAAAGAGCTAATCGTGGAAACAGGTGCCTGTGGCTCCGAACAAATTACAGTAACCGGCGCCCCGCGCATGGATATCTGGCTGGACGAGAGGCCTGCTCCGGAAAAAGACACCGTGACCTTACTCTCATTTAAAACCTCTCTGGTCGAGGGCATATTCGAGGATGCGCTGGATACATACATTGATACCGCCCGCAAGCACCCCGAACTCCAGTTTGTAATCAAATGCAAAGAAGGCCGCGGAGACTTTGGACGCATGAAAGAAAAATTTTCCGCCTGTAATGCGCCGTCAAACGTGCGAGCGGAACAACACATCAACATGCGAGATCTGCTGGATCGTTCCTGCGTCATTATCGGATTCAATACGCTCTCGCTGGCCGAAGCGCTGCTGACCGATGCCGCGCTGATCATTCCGGCATGGAAAGTCACCCGAAATATGAAACATCTGGTCATGATGGATCCGGACGATGAGGAACTCGGCAAAGAAATTCTCTTCCCTCGCTCACTCCAACAATTCCGCGATCAGCTCCAAGAAGCCCTCACCGGGCGACGGGTGACGGATCGGGCGGCCCGACTGAAGCTGACCAACCGTTACATGAAGTTTACACCCGGCCAGACCGCCTCTGAGCGTGTGGCCGAACTCATCGAAAAACTGGTCGGGGGGAAAGCATGAATACATCCATATCATCTTTATTCGCCATCATACCGGCCCGGGGAGGATCCAAGGGAATTCCCCGCAAAAATGTGATACCGGTCGCAGGCAAACCGCTCATCGCCTATACCATTGAAGCCGCTCGCGGCGCAGCGTGCATCCAACGGGTGTTTGTAACAACGGATGACAGAGAAATCGCAGAGGTTGCTCAGCGATATGGGGCAGAAGTGATTAACCGCCCTGCGGAGCTCAGCGGAGACACCGCCAGCTCCGAATCTGCCCTGCTCCACGCGCTAGAAACCCTCCGCAACAACGGAGAAACCCTGCCAGACTTTTTTGTTTTTCTACAGTGCACCTCGCCGCTGATGCTACCGGAAGATATCGACGGAACCGTCAAGGCTCTGCAGGAACAGCAGGCCGACACCGCTTTTACAGCAACCCCCTTCCACGGGTTTGTCTGGAAACAAGGCGGCGAAGGCCAGGCCGCCGGGGTGAATCACGATAAGGCCGTCCGCCAACGCAGACAAGACAGGACTCCAGAGTTTCTCGAAACCGGCGCGGTTTATGTGATGCGCACCGCAGGTTTTTTGAAGCATCAGCACCGCTTTTTCGGAAAAACAGTGCTGTACGAAACCCCCAGCGCCCGGGCGCCTGAAATCGACGAGTTGAACGATTTGGTTCTGGTTGCAGAACGGCTCAAAATCTGGCAGACGGAATCGACGGCCGAACAGTTGACCGCCAGACCGGTTAAAGCACTCGTGATGGATTTCGATGGCGTTCTGACGGATAACAAGGTGTCGGTCGACCAGAATGGAATCGAGTCGGTTCGTTGTGATCGCAGCGACGGGCTGGGGCTCGAACTGCTGCGCCGAACACCGGTTAGAATTCTGGTGCTCTCGAAAGAGCAAAACCCGGTGGTGGCAGCGCGCTGTCGCAAACTGCAAGTTGAATGTCTGCACGGCGTCGATACCAAGCTGCAGGTTCTGACCGACTGGTGCCGCAAACAGAAAATCGGACTGAATGAAGTTCTGTATGTCGGAAATGACGCCAACGACATTGACTGCCTTCAAGCGTCCGGCATAGGCGCCGCGCCAGCTGATGCGCACCCCTCCGCTCTTGCGGCGGCAAAAATTCACTTAAAACATAACGGCGGCAACGGCGCCATTCGCGAAATCTGCGATGCAATTTTAATAAAATACCGAGAATACTTATGAACAAAACTGTTTCAATTGGATCTAAAAAAATTGGTGATGGGCAACCTTGCTACATTATTGCAGAGATTGGCCTCAACCATAACGGCGATATGGACATCGCCAAAAAACTGATCGACAGCGCCTCGCTGTCGGGATGCGATGCCGTCAAATTCCAGAAACGCACCCCCGAGCTATGCGTGCCGCCGGATCAGCGTGACATTCTGCGCGAAACCCCGTGGGGCATCATGACCTATTTTGAATACCGCCAACGGGTTGAATTCGGTGCCGACGAATATGCCGAAATTGAAGCCTACTGCAAAAGTCGGGACATTGACTGGTTTGCCTCGGTTTGGGACACAAAATCTGTCGACTTCCTCGAGCAATTCCATCCGCTTTGTTACAAGGTTCCCTCTGCCGCACTGACGCACGGAGATCTGTTGCGTTATACCGCCGCTACAGAGCGCCCGGTCATGCTCTCCTCTGGAATGTCTACCATGGAGCAGATTGAGAAGGGAATTGAGGCTGCATCTGCCACCGATATCCTGATGGCCCACGCGACCAGCACCTATCCCTGTAAACCGTCTGAACTGAACCTGAAGATGATCCACACGCTGCAACAGCGCTTTGACTGCCCCATCGGCTATTCCGGCCACGAAGTCGGCCTTCAAACCACCTGTGCCGCCGTCGCGATGGGCGCAACCTTTATTGAACGGCACATCACGCTGGATCGCGCCATGTGGGGCAGCGATCAGGCGGCCTCCATTGAACCGTCAGGGCTTATTCGACTGGTACGGGACATCCGAACCATTGAGGCGGCCATGGGTGACGGGGTGAAAAAGGTTTATGAAAGCGAGCTGCCGTCTATGAAAAAACTCCGCGTGAACTCCTAAGCGATGAAAAGAACCTCACAGAACCAGATCGCATTGGTACTTCCCTATTTCGGAAAATGGCCAGACTGGTTCTGCGCGTCGTTGATCACTTGTGCGGCCAACCCCGATGTGGACTGGCACCTCTTCTCGGACTGCGGCGAGCCGGAGGCGCTTCCTCCAAATGTCTATTACCACGCTTCTACGCTCGAAGAAATCGCCGCGCTGGCATCCAATTGCCTAGGCTTTCCGGTTCGCCTGCAACGCGCCTACAAGCTTTGCGACCTAAAACCGGCCTACGGTCTGATGTTCCGTGAACTGCTCAAAGACTATGACTTCTGGGGTCACTGCGATCAGGATGTTCTCTGGGGATCGATCCGTAAATTCATCACGCCGCGCCTGCTGAAAAATTACGACATTCTGACCTCGCGCAAGGATGCCTTGGCGGGTCACTTCTGCATCTACCGGAATGAGGAACGGATCAACCGGATCTGCCTCGAAACATCCGAGTGGGAGCAAATGCTGAATGACAACAGCACCTCCTATATGTTGGACGAAGCCTTCTTTTCCGATCATGTAAAAGAGATGGAAAAGAAGGGCGAGGTTCGGGTGTACTGGAATCGGTCGATTGCCACATCGGGTTCGGATCAAAAGCCGGTGTTGCTCGGCGGACAGAAACTTAGCTGGAAGAGAGGCCGCCCGGTTGATGAAGCCGGCAAGCCGGTCAGCTATCGTCATTGGCTCTTCCGCGGGCGGCCGATGATCTGGAAAAAGGGCCGCACATGGAATGCGTTCGGGCTCGAAGTGATGTATCTCCATTTTCATCGACTAAAAGGCGGCTTTGGCCCCTGCTCCATCCATTGCGGAGACAGGCCAGAGATGCTGCGGATCAGCAAGGATGGCATCCACACGGGATTGGAATAATGGAAAGCTGGAATATAGGAAGATTGGAATAATGGAAAGCTGGAATATAGGAATGTTGGGGTTCCAAT
>JBBQSL010000110.1:0-11392 GCA_038213895.1 Kiritimatiellales bacterium
ACTGCACCAGCTCAACCTGACCCTGCCCGGGCAACCGCCGCCTCGGCTTGAAGAGCTAAAAAAGAAATGTAGTGAAGACCTTTGAGCGAAAATCCAGCAAACAAGGCACTTTTACCCGCGAACAGCGAAAGACGGGTTAAACCCCAATGGATTCCTCCGACAGGGCCATATCGAGGATAAGGATCTTCAGGAACACTTATCCGGATGGGAGGCGGATGAAATGCGCAGGCGGGGATACACCACAACAGGAATTCTTGACCCCAAATCACTGAGGGGCGAATATCATATGCTGACTCGAAAACCTAAACGGTTTTGGGGAGCAGTTTCCTTGATCGGCCACTTTTTTTATACCCGCTGCCGACCTGATTGATACAAAGTTTCGTAAAATGAATTTCTTCAACCCCTCCGACCCCATCAGCGCCAGACCCGCTCAAACAGCAGACCGGCTTCTTCGGAATGCTCTAAGAACGGCGCGACATCGTCAATCAGTTTCCGGCAGGCGAGCTCAGCACTAACTTCAAAACATTTTCTTTTGTGAGGAGATTCAACTCTTCCGGACGTTCCAGAAAGGCGGTCACATCCGCACGAATCTCTTTCCAGTCTAATCCACCAAGCCGTTCGGCCAAAACGGGCGGCAAGATCTTAGCTGACAATTCCGGACCGTTCCATCCAGTTTGTGCTAAAGCAGAATTCAGTAAACAAAAATTCGGAGCGGGCCAGGTGCGGTCTGCAAAATACCAGACCAGATCATACCAGTCGCGGCCTTTTGCATACTGCCGAGTCAAAACGGCATGTAGCTTACCAGCCAATAGAGAGGCTTTATCATAGTGCGTTACATTCACCGTCACAAACCGACGGCAAAGGGTTGTCTCTATGACCGCTCCGGGCGGCGGATTAGTATCCACTTCCAGCTTGATCGAAAGCACTTCGCTCTTGTGCGGAGAAATCCCCATCTCAAATAGAAGTCCTGAAAATTTAATGAAAGCAGACCGAACCGTTTTCTCGCGAGAAACCTTGATGTTGACTTCATAGTTTTCGCTCTCAAATCTCGTTTTTACTTTTTTCAAAATCTCTTCAAAAAGGCAGGGTCGCGACGGATTAATCAGAGAAAAATCAAGGTCTTCGGAGTAACGCGGGATGCCATATAAAAATCGTAATGCGGTGCCACCCAGAAAAGCCCAGTTTAAAAAAGCACCCTGCTCCTGCAGGATTTGCAGC
Organism: Kiritimatiellales bacterium; assembly: GCA_038213895.1. Classification (GTDB taxonomy): domain Bacteria; phylum Verrucomicrobiota; class Kiritimatiellia; order Kiritimatiellales; family Tichowtungiaceae; genus Tichowtungia. The sequence goes on from JBBQSL010000110.1 coordinate 1,219, forward strand.
GTTCGAGCCTGTAAATATTCACGGGTCAGATTGGTTTTGAGGAGCGGATCGTTGATCTGATTTACCTGCTGACGGAGAAACTCTTTCATAACTCAGTATACTCCTCTTGCTGCAACACATCCGGAATCGATGCCGCTGCCCGCATCAACTTGGCACTGCCGCTTGCCGCTGCCATTTGGGTCAACCGCTGCAAATCAAGCCGCTCGGGATGCTGAATCCGCAATTCGCGCAAATAGGCCGTGTTATCCGCTCTTGGGGTCAGATAAATCAAATCCAGCAGCGCTTTTTCAGGGGTTGCAATAAACGCCGACTGTCCGTCCGCCAGTTTTTCTGAGATGTATCCTGAAAAAAACTCTTTTTTCATGTGCTTGAACAGAAACCCGCCAACCGCTGTTTCAAAACCCTCCGGACGTCCGGTCGTCACACTCGTTACAACAGGAACGTATTCCGGAATCAGACCGTAGTAAGCGAGCGCCGATTGCAAACTGACATAGGAGGCGTCTTTCATATAATTGGCCAAAAGGAATGGATGCGCGGTTTTCTTCCGATAAATTTCGGCAAGCATATAGATCGAGCGCCTCAATTGAATTAGCTTGCCAGCGCTCGCCCAACGCGACAACTGCCTATGAATATCAGTCGGATTTCGGTTTCCGGTCAGCAGAAGTGCTGAAGAAAAAACAGGCTCATCACCCAACACTGCTAGGAGTTCTTCAAATTTCATATCTTTAAGTTGCCATATATGGCATCTTAATACAATGTTAAAGCTTAAAACACGAAAGAAAATCGGTCATGTGTCTTTTTTAAAATAGCGGTCGGTTTCAGTTTTAATCACTTTGGAGAGCAACAGCAGTCCAATCAGATTGGGAATGGCCATCATGCCGTTCATTAGGTCAGAAATGTTCCAGACGGTTTCCAGTTTAATCATGGATCCGACCATCACCATCGCGATGAAAATGATGCGATAAATTTTTATTGAGCGCGGCCCCAACAGGTATTCAATGGCTTTCTCACCGTAATAATTCCAACCGATCAGGGTGGAATAAGCAAATAGCGCGGTGGAGATCGCGACAATAATCCGTCCAGACTCGCCCAACGTTTCCGCAAAGCTGGCGCTAGTCAGCTCGCCCGCCGGAATGCCCTGCGTCCAGCACGGCGACGTCAGAATCACCAATGCCGTCATCGTGCAAACCACCAGCGTATCAATAAACGTCTGCGTCATGCTGACCAGCGCCTGTTTAACCGGATCGTGCGTACGCGCCGCAGCGGCGGCGATCGGTGCCGAGCCGAGACCGGATTCGTTAGAAAACACCCCGCGGGCAATCCCAAAGCGCATGGCGGCGGCCACGGTTGCGCCAACAAAGCCGCCGGTCGCAGCGGACGGCGAAAAGGCATGACGAAAAATCAGCGCGAAGGCGTGTGGAATTTCGGTGATATTCATCACCAGTACCACCAGCGCAGCAGTGACATAACCAAAAATCATCACCGGCACCAAAACCGAGGTGAACTTACCGATCGAACGGATTCCGCCGATGATCACCAGCGCCGTTAGCACCATCAGCACCAACCCGGTAACCCACGGCTGAACATGAAACACCGACTGAAAAATTCCGGTGGCCGAGTTCGCCTGCACCATATTGCCGATCCCGAACGTCGCCAGCGCAGTAAAAATCGCAAACAACACACCCAACCAGGGGAGTCCGACGCCCTTGGAAAGATAATACATTGGGCCGCCGCGCATTCCGTGCGGGCCGTGCTCGCGGTATTTCACCGCCAACACCGCCTCGGAATACTTCGTCGCCATCCCGACCAGCCCAGTCATCCACATCCAAAACACCGCGCCGGGGCCGCCCAGCGTAATCGCCGTCGCCACGCCGACGATATTACCAATACCCACCGTTGCCGCTAGCGCCGTCATCAGGGCCTGAAAATGGCTGATGTCGCCTGCATGACCACGATCCTTTTCCCAGATCATACGAAACGCCATCGGCAGGGCGCGAAACTGAAGACCTTTCAGCAGAATCGTCAAATAAAGGCCGGTGCCGACCAATAGAATCAACATCGGCGGACCCCATACCCAGCCGGACAAAGTTGAAATCAGTTTCGTAAAAGCATTCATTTAGCATCCTTTTCTAAACGGTTCGAAGAGTGATAAACATTTCTCCCGCTTTCCGCAAGCGAACAGAGTATCTCAACTATGAATAATGAGCATGAAACGTCGTGTTGTGAAGCGGGAGAACCCGCCCAGCCGTTTCCACCTTCGGCGGACAAGCCGGCACCCCTCCGAAGGAGGGGATCGTACAAAGATTTTTTCGGATCCCCTCCATTGGAGGGGTGGCCGCAGGCCGGGGTGGGTTCTCTCTCCCAATCCCCTGCGTTGGAAGGATGGCCGATAAGCGATACCACACCCCGCTATTTCACTTCGGTCTGGCCAGAGAGTTTGCCGAAAAACTTTTTGATCTGAAATTTTCGGTCAATGTCATTAAAGGAAAGGATCAACATAGCGCCGATCAGCAGAATACCGCAGATGTTGATCAGCGCGGTCTGTACCTTGAGGTTTACTTTGCGGCGGGTGATGCCGTGCCAGAGTGCAAATACGATGTGCCCGCCGTCCAACACTGGAATCGGCAGCAGATTCAGCACGGCAAGATTGACGTTAAGAAACCGGATGAGTCCAAGGGTGTTCGCCAGACCCATTTTTATCGCCATGGTCAGCATACTGAAAATAGCGATCGGGCCGCCAAGTCCACCCGCCGCCTGCTTGGCTTCTGACGGCGTGACCAGCGCTTTGAGTACGCGAACGATGGCCAGCGCGTCATATTTCAGCTGATCCAGCGGGTTTTTATAAAGCATCCAAGGCATACCACTGCCGCCGAGCTGTACGCCGATCATAATCCGATTGTACTCTTTACTGTATTCCGGCGTGATCAGCATTTCAAGTGTTGCGCCCTTCCGTTCAACCCAAAGTGTCGCAGGGACATCCGGTGTGGCGGCCTGAACGAGTTCAGTGAAATTTTCCCAGCTAAGAATTGGAGCCCCGTTGAATTTCAACGCGACATCACCGCTTTTAACTCCAGCGCGATCCGCAGGGCTTCCGGCCGTTACCACACCAAAGAGACATGGAATGGCAGGGGAAATTCCTTCGATCTGGCGCATACCATCTTGCAACACGACAGGAATCACTAGTGTTTTTCCGTCATCCGTGTTTAGCGCAACGGTGTCGCTATTTTTTAGAAGGGTTTCAACGCTCAGATCATACCAGCTCTTAACGGCCGTACCATTGACGGCGGTGATCTCATCGCCTTTGCGCAGTCCGGCGGCATAGGCGGCACTGTTCGTTTCAATATTTCCAATGATTGGATGAATTTTGTTGCCGGCATCGTTGCCGGGAATCAGCCAGATGGCGACCGCCAGCAAAACAGCCAGTATAATATTCCCAAGCGGACCGGAGACGGCAACCGCAATTTTCTTCCACGGCGAAACTTCGGAAAAAACTTCCGGCGTTGCGTCACCCTGAATTCTTTCCATTCCTTCCGGGTCGAGCTGCGGCAGCGAAACGTAGCCGCCAAATGGAATCCAGCCGATTTTATAGAGAATGCCGTCCTTCTCCCATTTAAAGATCGCCTTACCAAATCCTATTGAAAAGGTTTTGACGACCAATCCGCAGCGGCGAGCCACGATGAAGTGTCCGAATTCGTGCACAAAAACGGTGACGCCAAAAAGAAACAGCGCCGCAAATACGGTGTAAAAAACTGTCCAGCAGGTTAGAAGAAAATCAGCCATTTTAAATAATCCGCCTTTCTAGCAGAGAAAAAACTTGATGTAGATATACATGAACGGTGCACTGAAAAGCAGGCTGTCGATCATATCGAGCATACCGCCCATGCCGTGCGCGATGGCACCAGAATCTTTAATATCCACTGCGCGCTTAAATATGGATTCCACCAGATCGCCCATGGTTCCAATGATCGGAAGCAGAACGCCAAGAATCAGCGCATGGTAAAGTGGAAACGTGTACGGCCCGAGCCTGCCGTCCGCACAGTAATACCAGACGACTCCAGTGACGCAGGAGAAAAGAATCCCACCGAAAAGCCCTTCCCAGCTCTTCTTGGGTGAGATACGCGGAAACAGTTTATGTTTACCAAATCGCGAGCCGATGAAATAAGCCCCCGCATCGCCCCACTTAACAGTGATCAGCAGGTAAAATGCCGTCCAGCCGGGAGTGTTTACGCCGCCGACCATGTAAAGACGGACAAAAAAGCTCCAGAAAAACGCCACGTAAAGAAACCCGAAAATCGTACCCAGCGCATTGCGCAGGGCCTGCCGCGCGTCCGGATAGCCGAATAGCCGGAAGAAAATGATCATCAGAATAATCAGGAGCAGCGACCACAACATGTCATCACCGGAAAATCTAGAACAAGGATACTTGGCGACCAGCCAGGTCATGGCGACAAAAAGAAGCCCGCTGACCATTCCTGTCTTCTCCGATGCAAACAGGTCTCCTTTCGCCATCAGAGCATAGACCTCATGCATAGCCAGTCCACAGACCGCCATCAGCACTAACAGTACCGCAATATTTCCGGCCGGAACCAGCGCGATCGCACTGCAAAGAAACACGGCGATAATCAGCCCCAGTATGATCCGTTTTTTATCCATTGCATCTCCTTACTGCGCTACGGTTCCACCAAAGCGGCGTCCGCGCTGGTTGAAAGCTTCCAAGGCTTTAAAAAAATCCGGTTCACGAAAATCAGGCCAGAAAACATCCGTCACATACAGCTCGGCATAGGAAAGTTGCCAAAGCAGAAAATTACTCAATCTCAGCTCGCCGCTCGTACGAATCATCAGTTCCGGATCGGGCACGTCAGGCAAATATAGATGCTCAGCCACCGTCGTTTCATTCACCGTCTCCGGATCAATCTCACCCTTGGCCGCCTTACGCGCAATTGCTTTCGCGGCTTCGGCAATTTCCAGTCTGCTGCCGTAGCTCAACGCAATAATCAGCGTATATTCATAATCTTTTGCTGACTTCACCATCAGTTTCGCCAGCTTCTTCTGCACCTTCTCGGGCAACCGCTCAATCTGGCCCATGACCCGCAGGCGGATTTTATTTTTCAACAAATCGCCTTCATAACGATCCATGAAAAAACCGAGCAGATTCATCAATCCATCCACCTCATCCTTCGGGCGAACCCAGTTTTCGGTACTGAAAGCGTAGAGCGTCAGATATTTAACACCCGCCTGCCGCGCCGCGCGAAGCACTGCACGAACTGATTCAGCCCCCTGCTCATGTCCTTTGATCCGCGGCAGACCGCGCTGCTGTGCCCAGCGCCCGTTACCGTCCATTATGATCGCAACGTGCGCGGGTATCTTCTCAAACTTTGGAACTTCAGGTTTCATTAATTATTTTTACCACCCGCTCACTGCGTTCGCTAGAGAACACAGAGACCCGGAGAATATTATTGTGTTCTGATCCTCCGTACTACTATCCATCCGCTTCTTGTTTTTTAGGCACGCTTCCCTACACAACATCTTGCTTGCGGGCAACTAAACTCTGGATATTTAAATCAAAATAATTTAGGTCAAAATAATGGGAGGAAAAGTCTGTTCACGAATAAAAATTATTTTGTCCTTAATTATTTTGATCCTATTCTCTCTTTGATTGCGGCGTTGCCGCTCCAGACCCTCTGTGGTTTAAATTTGTCCCTCACAATTGGCACTCTTAAATCGCCAATTCGATCGTACTCGATCTCTTCGGTCCGACGGAAAGAATGCTCACCGGCACGCCGGTCAGCTTTTCCAGCCAACGGACATATTTTTGAGCCTGTTTCGGCAGTTCTTCAAAGGTGGTTGCATCCCGCGTAGAACAATTCCAACCCTTAAACTCTTCATAAACTGGTTTACAACGCGAAAGCTTGCTGATGCTGGCCGGAACGGTCATCACCCGCTCACCGTCGCATTCATAAGCGACACAGACCCTAATAGTTTCAAAGCCGTCGAGCACATCCATTTTCATTAGCGCCCAATGGTCAATACCACCAATCATTGCGGTGTAACGGGCGACCACGGCATCGAACCAGCCACAGCGACGCGGACGTCCAGTCGTCGCGCCGAACTCATTACCGACTTTGCGTAGCTCCTCACCGTCTGCGTCGAGCAGTTCGGTTGGGAACGGTCCTTCGCCGACTCGGGTCGTATAGGCTTTAACGATACCAATCACGTCGTCAACACAATGCGGAGGAATGCCTGCGCCCGTCGCCACGCCGCCCGAGCTGGTGGACGATGACGTCACAAAAGGATATGTGCCGAAATCTACGTCGAGCATAACGCCCTGCGCCCCTTCGAAAATCACATTAACCTTCGGATCGCGCACAGCCTCGTTGAGCATCGGTACCGTATCGCAAATGAATGGTTTGAGATAATCAAAGGCCACCTTATACTTCGCCACCAGTTCATCCGCATTCAGCGGAGCGGCATCCAGAACGGCCAACATCGCATTCTTGGTCGCAATGCGTTCACGAAGCATTTCTTCGAAATCGGGTTCGAGCACGTCGCCCATGCGCAGACCGCAGCGGTCGGCTTTGTCGCAATAGGCCGGGCCGATACCGCGCTTGGTCGTACCGATCTTCTTGCCGGTCGCCAGCTTCGCCTCTTTTGCGCCGTCGAGTTCCTTGTGGTACTGAATCACCAGATGAGCCCGGTCGCTGATGAACAGTCGTCCGCGAATATCAATACCGCGTTTTTCAAGATCCTGAAGCTCGTCCATTAAACCGAGGGGGTCAACTACTAACCCATTACCAATCACACACTTAACGCCCGGACGAAGGATCCCGGACGGCGCCAAATGCAGAACATATTTTTGGTCGCCAATCTCTACCGTATGCCCGGCATTGTTCCCACCCTGATAACGAACCACCCAATTCGCTTTGGCGGTCAGCACATCAATAACCTTACCTTTGCCTTCATCGCCCCACTGCGCTCCGATCAAAACTGTATTTGCCATACGTAAATCCCCTAATAATACGTTGCGTCTCAAAGGCGCAGAGAGTAGCCCACCCTACTGCAAGGGTCAAATTCCAATCCTTGGAAACCGGATCGCCGGTTTATTCAACTTCCCGGAACAGCGGGAAAAGTTACAGCGTATCGAGCGGACTTTTGGGGCATTCGGATATTTACGCGCCAGTGCTCCGGGTAGCCAAACCGAGCCCAGCCCTTTTGCCAAATCCTCCTCGTGCAGTGCGCGGACTCTCTCCAGATGGGTTTTCAGTTCGGGAACCAGCTTGTTCGGCAATAGTAATGGCGAAGTTTGAGAAGATTTTTCATGCGCTCCAGTGCGTCCGCACTTTGTATCGCATCGTTCGTAGACGCGGTGTCCCCACCGCATTTTTCAGTGTTTGGAAACTCTGAACGCGGTGAGGACACCGCGTCTGGACACCGCGTCTACATTCTGCTCGATGCTATTTTTCTGCGACTGCAGAAAAACATTCAAACAGAGCTCCACCGCCTGCATGGCCTGCCGCCGCGGCCAGTCTTGCAGGGAATCGTCGCGAGCCAGCTGATCCGAGAAGCATTGCAGCAAATCAATAGTTTGCATAGCAATCTCCTCCCAATACTTAGATATGCGTCACAGCCTGAATTCTAAGAGAATCCCTTTTAAAGTGAATAAATCCGAATTAAACGATCGAAAGATTTACAATTTGACGCAAAACAAAAATGCCGATACGCTTCACACGTTTTCGGTCATGAAATTCCTTCATGACGCTCATTAAATGTTGGGAATATACATATGATAATAAAATGTTCCATAATCGTTATCTCTGTTCTGATCACATCGATTTTGTTGATGTGCGGAATGCTCGCCCTTACCAACGATAGAAAAGAAAAGAGTCATTATGTCGGCGAGAGTGAAGCCTACGAGAAAGTCGTCGCTCTCATCAGTGATTCCAAGTTCACAAAATCAGATCTAGAAAATTATCTCAGGCATGATGACGAACCGGAACCCATGTGGTTGTTCGTTCTAGCTGCTCTTGCTCTGACCATTCCCATTGTAGCCGTTTTTTCAGGAATAAAATTGCTTCTCAACAAACTAATTCCCAACCACAGCTTTCACTCTATCGCGGGCTCCGCCCGCTCAGAGTGACTCTCGAACGTTCGACATCATAAAATGAAAAACAGAAAATTATCCTTTTGGGAGTACTGGCTGGACTCACCCAAAGACCCCTCATATCAGGAAACTGTTGACGAGCAAATGGCATCTTTGCTTCCACCTAGTACCCAACACTCAATTGACGCCGCATGTGCGATATATGAAATGGTGCGAGAAAAACCGATGAACGAACAACGTTGCCCGAAGTGCGGTCATCACTCTTTTAGACGAGTAGAAGCCTCCGAAAAAGAGAATCAAAACGATAGCAACTGGCGATGTTGTCGGTGTGGAAACGACACTGATGAATTTGGAAACAAACTCTAATGAATAAACCCAAATAAAAATCGAAGCAACGCCTTCACTCTATCGCTGGCTCCGCTCGCTCAGAGTGACGCGAGACGTTAGCATCGGAAAATATAGGATGAATAAAAAACAAATATTCAACGCCATCTCCTTGTTGAGTTTTGGTGTTTTCTTTGGTGTAAGAATATCAGTGGTCTGATCCGGGTACATAGGTAACAGATATGTCAGGTACATAGGTAACACTTTATAATCAAGCCATGGAGGTAATTAATGGCGTGGAAGAAAGTGTTGGTTATGGAAGAGCGTTGCAGTTTTGTAGTGTTGGCAGAGAAGTCGCAACAGAGTTTCAGTTCATTGTGTGCAGAGTACGGGATCAGCCGGAAGACGGGCTATAAATGGCTGGAGAGGTATCGAAAGTACGGACTGAAGGCGTTATCGGAGTTGAGTCGTCGTCCATTGCATTGTCCTCACAAGACAGAGGCTCACATTGAAAAGCTGGTTTTGAATGATCGGCACAACCACCCAACCTGGGGGCCGAAGAAGCTTCAAAATCTGCTGATGACGGAGCACAAGATTGTTTCGCCCCCCTCTCAGGGAACGATCGGGGCGATTCTTAAGCGCAACGGAGTGCCGTTGCGGAAGCGACGCAAGCGCGGTGTGTTTCACCTGCCATTACAGAATCTAACGGTTCCGTTGGCGGCCAATGAGGTTTGGACTGTTGACTTCAAGGGCTGGTTCCAAACACTGGATAGTGCGCGGTGCGATCCGTTAACGGTTATGGATTTGCACAGCCGTTTTTTGTTATGCGCCAAACTGCTCGCTGGGCAGACCGTTCGATCCAGCAAGCCTGCGTTTACAGCCGTATTTAAGCGCTACGGGCTTCCACGGGTGATCCGAGTGGATAACGGATCTCCCTTTGCATCGATGGGGATCGGCAGGCTTTCAGAGCTCAGCGTATGGTGGACGCATCTGGGGCTCCGGGTTGAGTTTATTAAGCCAGCGAGCCCGCAGGAGAACGGGGCGCATGAGCGCATGCATGGTACGATGAAGGCTGAGGTGACCCGTCCGCCGTCTGCCAATATTCCTGCTCAGCAACAGCGGTTAGATCGGTGGCGAAAAGAGTATAACGAGGATCGCCCGCATGAAGGAATCGAGATGCAGCGACCAGTGCAGAAATATCAAGTGAGTCCGCGACGCTTCAGTGGATCTATCAAACCGCTTCGTTATCCACGCCCGATGAAAACGCTGTCCGTGAGCGGTTCCGGATTCGTGTACTGGAATGGGATTGCCTGTTTCATCGGCGAAGCCCTATCGGGCAGTCGGCTTGGGCTGAAGACTCTGGACAATGGAAATCATGAAGTATACTTTGCTGAACGGTTGCTTGGAGAGTTGAGTGAACTTTCACCGGATCGCCTTCGGCCTCTCCAAGGATGGATCCCAAAGGGATCAAAAGGGAGAAAGAAACGGGAGTATCGTATGAGGGAAAGTGTTACCGATGTACCCGGATAGTTTGTAACCTATGTCCCTGATCAGACCAGTTCTGTTCAATGCTGCCGAAAAAAGGGTCAGGAAAAAAGGGTCAGGAAAAAAGGGTCAGAGTACCAGCTTGAGTCAACCCATATTTTTTAGTTTTGTTTTGGGCATGAGGGTAGCGTCTCCGCAAAAAAACGGTTTTTACAAGGATGTATTTTCGTCTGATCTGGCGTTGGCTTGGGAGCAATTTAACGACCG
>JBBQSL010000111.1:0-11362 GCA_038213895.1 Kiritimatiellales bacterium
GATGCAAAACACAAAGCTTTAAAGGAAAAAATGACGCAATGTGCGGGCTGACCCTTTATTTTCGGATTGACGACTTGGACTTGTTAAACTTGGAGTTTTTTTCAGCTGGATGATGTTTAACAGAGGGAATCAAAAATAAAAGAATTAAATTTTTCGGGCGAAAGTTAAAGAGAATGGATGGTTCCAGTCATTGGAAGTTTCCTTCCCAATGGTGCGGGCTAATAAATTGTTCAGGAGTTAGCGTCGTTGCGTCTTACGGTTAAATTCGGCAGGATCAGGAAAAGTAGATCCGGCTTTTTTCTCCATGATTTTGTCGACAATTATTTTGTCAAAATCTCCCAGTCGAAAAACGTGCATAAAAACAAGAAGTTAATGGATAGTAGCACGAAGGATATAAGAAGGATGAAAAGTGAATTCTGTATTCTGGAGGTTGGTTCGTTTCTTTGCGTCTTCGTGTCTTTGCGGTCAAACCTAACGGTGGAAGAGTTAATCCAATCAGGTTGAAGTGGAAACTCATGTTGTATAGCGCACTAAAAAATACCCGCGAAAAATTGCTGGCCGAGTTGCTGCCCGACGGGCGCTGGGAAGGAGAGCTGTCCAGCTCTGCACTGGCCACCGCGGTGGCTTCGTTTGCGCTGAAGGTGGCGGGGCGGACGAAATTAGCCGCGCACGGGTTCCAATGGTTGGAAGATCATCGCAATGCGGACGGCGGCTGGGGCGATAGTCCGGAAAGCCCAAGCAATTTTACAACGACGTTGCTTTGTCGCTGTGTGCTGGATGAAGCGGTTGGTTCACCGGAAGAAGTCGCGGCGGATATTCTTAAATTTTACGGAGATGACCGTACCTTTTCAGTTCCGATTTTGACGATGTGTAAGCTGGCGGGCAAGCTGGGCGGCGACTGGTCGATCATTCCACAGCTTCCATTCGAGCTGGCGGTGTTCCCTCACCGTTTCTATAAATTTTTTCGGCTTCCGGTGGTCAGTTATGCACTGCCAGCGTTGATCGCCATTGGGCTGGTGCGGCATGTTAATCGCCCAGCGTGGGGTTCATTTATTCGTGACCGGCTTATTTGCCGGGCGCTGGATGTTTTGCAGAAGATTCAGCCTGAAAGCGGCGGTTTTCTTGAAGCGGCACCGCTGACCGGTTTTGTGGCGATGAGCCTGATTGGTGCCGGGCACGGCCGTCATCCGGTGGCGCAGGCTTGCTTGCGGTTTTTGGAACAGACGGTACGCGCAGACGGCAGCTGGCCGATTGATGTCAATCTTTCAACGTGGGTGACATCGCTGGCGGTGCAGGCGGTGGATGACCATCTTTCAGAGGAGCAGAAAAACAGCATTCGGGCTTATTTATTGAAGACGCAGTGGAAAGAGGAACACCCGTTCACCCATGCGGCGCCCGGCGGCTGGGGCTGGACGTATGCGCAGGGCGGAGTGCCTGACGCCGATGATACGGCTGCGGCGCTTATCGCGCTTCGTCGGCTGGGCTGCGATGTGGCTGTGGCTGAACGAGGAATACAGTGGTTGCTAGATCTGCAGAACCGTGACGGCGGGATGCCGACGTTCTGTAAAGGTTGGGGTCATTTACCGTTTGACCGCAGTTGTCCGGATTTGACGGCGCATGCGATTCGCGCCTTTGCGGCGTGGCGCGGTGAGGTCGAGGCGAAGCTTTCTAAAAAAATGGAGCAATTTATTTGCCAGAGTATTCGTTATCTAGAAAAGCAGCAGCGCGCCGACGGTTCGTGGCTTCCGCTCTGGTTCGGCAGTCAGATTGACCTGAACCACGAGAATCCGGTTTATGGCACCGTTCGGGTGCTTGAGGCGCTCGTTGAGGTTGTTGGCTTGTCCGCCGAAGCCTTGTCGAAGGTGGAAAAAATGAAGCGGCACGGATTCCAATGGTTGGAAAAGGCGCAGAATCAGGACGGCAGTTGGGGCGGCTCCGTTGAGGAAACGGCGTTGGCGGCTGGGTTGACGGGTAGAGGGCTGGCGCGTCTGCTGGAAATGACGGAAAACGGAACAGAGTTTCCAGCCAGTCCGATAGGTTTTTACTTTGCGAGATTGTGGTATTCCGAGAAAATGTATCCGTTGGTCTTTACGGTGGAGGCGGTTAGGAAGTATACTGCGCGAACAAAAGATAAGGTGTGACTAATTAAACAGGAAGGTTGCTGGTCGTGAATAAAATAGGAATGTATGTAGTGGCAGGGCTTACTGTGATTACAACCGCATGGGCCGACGACTGGCCGCAGTTTTGCGGACCGGATCGGAATAACAGTTCAAAGGAAACCGGACTGGCTCGTAGTTGGCCTGCGGACGGCCCCGCCGTGTTATGGAAAGTGGACGTAACAACCGGTTATGCGGGGCCAGCCATTAAAGAGAGGAAGGTGTATCTGCTGGATCATGATGGGACTAAAAGTAGCATCCGTTCGCTGGAGCTCGATTCTGGTAAAGAACTTTGGACCTGTTCATTTGCCGATCCTGGTGAGCTGACGAACAAAAAATTTCCGGGCACACGCGGCACGCCGACGGTAACAGATGATTCACTATATGCGGTGACACTTTTTGGCACGGTGGTCTGTATTGATTTGAACTCCCACGAAATTAAGTGGCAGCATAGTTTGGTGAAAGATTATGGCAAAAAGCTGGGCGGCTGGGGAGTTGCACAGTCGCCACTGCTGTATGGTGATTTGGTGATTCTTGCACCGATGTCGGCAAGGGGCAGTTTGGTGGCGCTGGACAAGAACTCCGGCAAAGAGATTTGGAAAACCGCCGAATTCGCCGGTGACGGTTTTGTTTCACCGCTGTTCGTCTCTATAGGTGATGAGGATCAGATTCTGATGGTATCGGGTGGCGCGAAGCCTGAAAAGCCCGAACGGCGCGGCGGCGATAAGGGATCCGACAAGCCCGAACGTCGCGATGGCGATAAGGATTCGGAAGAGCCAAAAGGGGATGTGTCTCGCCTTACGTATGTTTTTTCCGTTTCGCCGAAGGACGGTAAAGTCCTCTGGAGTTATGAGGGCTGGTCCTGCAACAACCCGATCCCCCATCCGATTTCGGTGGATCATAATATGTTGTTTATCACCTCTGGTTATAAGTCGATTTCTACAATGTTGAAAGTGGAAAAAGACGATAGTGATTATAATGTAAGCGAGCTGTTTAAAACGGAAAAAGCGGCGTCATGGATCGAGCAGCCGATCTTGGCCAATAATTGTCTGTTTGTCGGCGGCACCGTGAAGAGCCCCAGCAAGGGCTTGGTCTGTTTGGATTTAGAAGGCGATGTAAAATGGGATACCAATCTTATCCAAGGCGCTCCGGTATTTAATCATCTCAATATGATTACGGCTGACGACTTATTGATAGCACTCGATGGTGATTCCGGGAAATTGTATCTGATCGAAGCTTCGCCAAAGGGGTTCAATCAACTTGCTTCGGCTAAAGTGCTGGCCGAAAAAGGGCAAACTTGGGGTCCGATTGCTTTATCCGACGGTAAGTTGTTGATCCGGGATCACACCGTAATGAAGTGTTTGGATTTGAAATAAAATAGTGTAAAAGTCCTATTTCTGTGCGGCGGCAAAGGCCTGATAGGCCTTAAGTTGCTTGTCGAAGTCCTGAAATGCTTTGGTGGGCTGGAGACGGGCGAAGAAGGTTTTCTCTTTGGCTAGCTGGTTCGTGATTACGGACGGATCGATCACCATGAGTGCGTAGGCGGTAAAAGTGTCGGCGGCGGTTTCGTATTTCAAGGTCTGTGCGACACGTCCGGCAATCTGTTGATCTCTAATCGTTCTGGATACTTCGCTGAATTGCGATAGAACCAGAGAGTCCGTTGTCAGACCCGTTTCTGCGGCAAAGGCTTGCGCCAGCGCTTCGACTCTAGCGGTCAGTAGCCGAGTGAGCTCTATACGTCCGTTCGCCTTGGCTCGGTTGAGCGCCAGATCCAGACTTTTTGATCCGCCGCTACCGATTGCCGCCAGCCCGCCCGCTTCAAGAATTCCAGTCGAAATGGTCTGCATTTCTATAAGTAAGGGTGACGTAACCTCCGGTTTCGATTCCAGCGTTGGCGCGACGGGATGAACCGCCGCAGCGGGTGCCTCTGGCGGGGGCTCTACCAAGGGAGCAACGGGTTTGATCGTTGAACAGCTGGATAAAAGAGCCATTAAGGCCGTAAAAAGTGTAAAAAGCAGTGGTTTCTTCATAATGGAGTTCTTTATAGAACATTAACGAAAAAGCGGCAACCGATAAATCGGGTGTTTCGGCTTGAGATAATGGGCTCCTATCTTTATAACAACGGCCTCTTTTTCTACTGAAAGGAATGCTTATGCACATAGTGGTTTGTATTAAACAGGTGCCGGATTCGGATAAGGTCACCATTGACCGTGAAACGAACCGTCTTAACCGCGCGGGAGTCCCGAGCATCATTAACCCCTTTGACGAAAACGCACTGGAGATGGCGTTGCAGCTTAAAGATAAGCATGGCGGCAAGATTACCGTCATTTCTATGGGCCCGCCGCAGGCCGAAGAAGCACTGCGTACGGCGATGTCGCATGGTGCGGATGACGCCATTCTGATTTCCGACCGCAAGTTCGGCGGCGCGGATACCTGGGCCACTTCTTACACCATCACGCTGGCACTTAAAAAACTGACTGAGCCGGTTGATCTGATTCTCTTTGGCAAGCAGGCGATTGACGGGGATACCGCACAGGTCGGCCCGGGTGTGGCGCACTTTTTCGGCGTGCCGATGATCACCTATGCCAAATCTTGCGAAGTAACTGACGCTGGGTTCCGCGTCCAGCAGGTAACCGATCACGGCTATAACGTCTGGGATGTCGAAAAACCGGCCGCACTGACCGTCGTTAAAGAAGCTAACAGTTTGCGAATGCCCTCATTGAAGAAAAAAATGGCCTCTAAAAAGGCTGTAATTCCAGTCTGGGGCGTTGAACAGCTGCAGCCCGATGAAACTAAAATAGGTTTGGCCGGATCACCGACCAAAGTGAACAAGGTTTTTGCGCCACCGGTGAAGCTTAATAAGGAAATTCTCTCCGGCGAGCCGGCAGATATGGTTAAGGAACTCATTTATAAATTGCGGGAGAAGAAGGTTCTATGAACAACACCAACAAGGAAATCTGGGTTTACGCGGAACAGGAAAATGGCAAACTGGCTGGCGTAGTTTTTGAACTGCTCTCCGAAGGTCGCAAGCTGGCCGCCAAGTCGGGCTATACTCTTTGCGCTGTACTGGCCTCGGCCAACGGCAAGCCGATGCATCAGGAGTTGTTCAATTACGGTGCGAAGAAAATCTACAATGTTGAAGATCCCCGGCTGGAAATCTACCAGAATGATTACTTTTCAAAGGTGGTTTACAGCCTGATCGAAAAAGAAACCCCGGAAATTGTCCTCTACGGTGCCAGCACCATCGGGCGCAGCCTCGCGCCGACCGTTGCGGTCATGGGCTGGGCCGGTTTAACCGCCGACTGCACCGAGCTCGATTTCGATACCGAACGCCAGTGTCTGTTGCAGACGCGCCCGGCTTTCGGCGGAAATATCATGGCGACCATTATCTGCCCAGACCATCGTCCGCAGATGTCCACCGTCCGTTCAAACGTCTTCAAAAAAGAGCGCGTTAGTGAACATGAAACCGGCGAAGTGGTTGACGTGAAGATTGATCTTTCCGGCATCAAAGAACGCATGAAACGGGTCGAAAGCGTGATTGAAGAAGTCAACACGGTTGACCTCAAAGCCGCCGACTACATCGTTTCCGGCGGACGCGGCGTCGGTTCGCCCGAAAACTTCAAGGTGATCGAAGGCTTGGCCAATGCCCTCGGCGGCGCGGTTGGCGCTTCACGTGCCACGGTGGATGCTGGCTGGATTTCGCATCATCATCAGGTTGGACAAACCGGTAAAACCGTGTGTCCGCTGATTTACATCGCTTGCGGAATCTCCGGTGCCATTCAGCATTTGGCCGGTATGCAGAGTGCAGACCTCATCATTGCCATCAACAAAGACTCGGACGCTCCGATCTTCGACGTGGCCGATTTTGGCTTGGTCGGCGACCTGCACCAGATCGTGCCGGAATTCACCAAACAGATTAACGCGCTGAGAAGTTAAGGACGTTCCAACCCTTGGAAAACATCCCGCCCCGAAGTTTCGGGGCGGGTTTTTTGTAACCGCCAGTCCATCTGTAGCCCCGCTTCACCCTGCAGGGGAAAGCGGCTTTGCTGGAACAGGTGAATCTGGAGTTGACGGTTTTTCGCTGGCTGAAGAGTGTGGAAAAAGGCATGTAGTCCCGCCTTTAGGCGGCTCTGCGGACTGGCCGCCTAAAGGCGGAACTACGAACCTCATCATGAAACGCCATCAACATCTTTTTGAGCAGGTGTGCTCGTTTGAGAATCTGCACTCGGCGGTGATAAAGCCGCCGATCTGGGCAGGCGTCGCTTCGTCGCGCAGCGGCTCGGTTTTTTTGTAACGCCAGTCCATCTGTAACTGCGCACGGTGGGCTCGGGAAGATGCGCGGCCACCTTTGGTTTTCGCGGTTTCGGTGCCTAAAAATGGACGCTGTGGTAGAAAATGGCTTCCAATCGCGTTCAAAAAAGATAAAGTCCGAACCCTTAAATGTTACGGAGTCGTGGCTGATGAGGTGGGCGAAACAGGGATATGAGTGAAGATGCCTCCATAATTCCGATCGAGCGGGTCGAGCAGTCGATCTACCTGATTCGGGGACATAAAGTGATGCTGGATCGCGATCTGGCAGGGCTTTATGGCGTGGAAACCCGAGCCTTAAATCAGGTGGTTAAACGAAACGTTGCGCGATTTCCGGACGACTTCATGTTTGAACTGAGCCGTGATGAGATCATGAGGATATCACAATTTGTGATACCCTCAGAAACCCCTGATATTAAGTATTCAAACCGAGTTTTTGCCTTCGCGGAACAGGATGTGGCGATGCTGGCTGGGGTTTTAAAGAGCCCGCGGGTCATCGACGTGAATATTGCCATTATGCGAACCTTTGTGAAGTTGCGCCGGATGCTGGAGTCCAGCGAAGAGTTGTCGCGGAAACTGGCGGAGTTAGAATCGAGGTATGACGAGCAGTTCCGGATCGTGTTTGTGGCGATTAACGAGCTCATGATTCAGCCGGAGCCAAAGAGCAATCCGATTGGATTTCATGTAAACGAGGAACCGGGCGTTTATACTGTTCGGAAAATTTAATAGAAGTGGAGAAGACACATTTTGGAGAACGTAGTCATTATCGGAACGGGTCCTGCAGGTTTGACAGCCGCCGTCTATACGGCGCGCGCTAACCTCAATCCGCTGGTGATCGAAGGTTTTCAGCCCGGCGGTCAGCTTACGACCACTACCGAAGTTGAAAATTATCCGGGATTTCCGGAAGGAATTTCCGGCGCGGAACTGATGGATCTTACGCGTAAACAGGCCGAGCGCTTCGGCACACGTTTTAAAACCGGCGAAGTGGTTTCCTCCTGTCTGACTTGTTTGCCGCATACCATTACGCTAAGTGATGGTGAAAAAATTGAAGCGAAAACCATTATCATCGCCACCGGCGCGAGTGCGCAGTATCTCGGTATCGAATCCGAACAGAAGCTGATCGGACGTGGAGTTTCCGGTTGCGCCACTTGCGATGGTGCCTTTTACCGCGACGTTCCTGTTGCCGTCGTCGGTGGCGGCGATACCGCTATGGAAGAGGCGCTCTTTCTGACGCGCTTTGCTTCCAAAGTCACCGTCATTCACCGCCGCGACCAGTTCCGCGCCTCTAAAATAATGGTTGATCGTCTGCTGGCGCATCCGAAAATTGAAGTGTTGTGGAATACGGTCGTTGAAAAAGTTCTCGATGTTACCAAAAACGAAGTGACCGGATTGAAGCTTCGTAACGTCAAAACTAATACGAGTTCGGAGCTGGCGGTCACGGGTCTTTTTGTGGCGATCGGGCACAAGCCGAATACTAAACCGTTTATTGGTCAGCTCGACATGGATCACGCTGGCTATCTGATTGCCAAAAACACTCGCACCAACGTTGATGGGGTGTTTGCGGCTGGCGATGTGCAGGATTCGGTTTATCGGCAGGCCGTCACGGCGGCAGGCTCAGGGTGTATGTCCGCACTGGTGGCCGAACGCTTTTTAGGAAGTATGGGATAGTAAGGAGTTCAGAGTTTCGAGTTCAACGTGGAGAGTTTGAACTGATCAAAATTTGGAACTGATAACAGAGAACTGAAAAAAGGAGGAACATTATGTCGGGAATTAATTATGGACTGACGGAAGAGCAGCTCGAAATTCGAGACATGCTGGACGAATTCGGCAGAGAACGCATCGTACCGGTACGCGCCGAGCTAGACGAAAAAGGAATTTTCCCATCCGACTTGCTTAAAGAGCTGGCGCAGATGGACATGATGGGTCTTTACATTGACGAGGCCTACGGGGGAATGGGTGTCGGCCATCTCGGTTTCTGCGTCGCCGTTGAAACTCTCAGTAAATACTGCATCGGCGTTTCCGTTTCTTATGCCGCGAATGCCCTTGGGGCCGACCCGATCATCATCGGCGGATCCGAAGAGCAGAAGAAAAAATATCTCGCCCCACTCGCTAGCGGTGAAAAATGGGCGGCCTTTGGTTTGACTGAACCAAACGCCGGTTCCGACGCAGGCGGCATTGCCACCACCGCCGTTAAGAAGGGTGACAAGTACATTCTCAACGGCACCAAGCAGTGGATCACCAACGGTGGCGAAGCCGATACCTACACTATTCTTGCCGTCACCAACAAAGCCAAAGGCGCCCGTGGCGTTTCCTGCTTCATCGTTGAAAAGGGCATGCCCGGTTTCAGTTTCGGCAAGAAAGAAGATAAACTCGGCATCCGCGCCTCTGCCACCCGTGAGCTTATCTTCCAGGACTGCGAAGTTCCGGCGGAAAACCTTCTCGGACGTGAAGGTATGGGCTTCTTGCTCGCCATGAAGACCTTTGATGTTTCTCGGCCTGGTATTGCCGCGCAGGGTGTCGGTCTGGCGCAAGGTGCATTGGATCTCGCCGTTGACTACGCTCGCGTTCGTCACCAGTTCGGCAAACCGATTATCGCTAATCAGGGTCTGCAGTGGATGCTCGCCGATATGGCCATAAAGGTTGAAACCGCGCGTGCCATTACCTATGTCGCCTGCCGCACTCTTGAAGCTGGTGAAAAGGATGTCTCCAAAATCTCCGCCATGTGTAAATGCTACGCGGGTGATGTGGCTATGTCGGTTACGACCGATGCGGTACAGGTTTTTGGCGGCTACGGCTTCATGCGCGAATATCCAGTTGAGAAAATGATGCGCGATGCTAAGATCCTTCAGATCTACGAAGGCACCAACCAGATTCAGCGCGATGTCATCGGAGCGGCGCTTATTAAAGAGTACGCCTCCAGAGCCAGATAAAGTTTTCCAATATTTGGAAACGAAAGCCGCTCCGGAAACGGGGCGGTTTTTTTGTGAGGCAATTTTCGTTCTATGGAAGACCTTTAGATTTTTTGACCTTTGACCTTTGACGGATTACATTCTTCTCATGAAACGGCGGATCATTTACTGGACTGTGGGTATCCTTGCGGTGCTGATGCTTACGCGCTGTCATTTTGTTATGCTGCCGCTGCGGCGCGCGGATGCGGTAATTACCGTCAAAACCACTGGCTACTGTGCTTGTCCGGAATGTAGCGGCTGGAAATTCAACTGGTTCGGCCTGTCGGTTTCTCCGCGAGGGAATTCGAAAGACATTGGGCGTACCGCTTCTGGGCAAATGGCTCGTCCGGGCATAGTTGCTGTTGACCCGAAAGTTTTTCCAATCGGAACCAAATTTTATATTCCCGGTTATGGCTGGTGTCGTGCCGAAGACGCTGGCGGAAAAGGTCGCCAGCTCGACCTTTTCTTTTGGCAGCACCGATCCGCCGAAAAATGGGGCGAGCAAACCAAACAGGTCAAAGTTTGGTATCCAAGGGATTGATTAATCGCGACCGCCTGCGCGAAGTGACGGCAGAGAACGAAGTGAACGGTTATGTTGCAAAATCCCCTCGGTTTGGTTTAGTACGCAATGAGAACGCGGTAGAACCGATGGGTTGCGTTAGTTCCTGTTTTTTGCGGTCAGGCGCATCATCGGATAGGAACCGCGGTACAGAAGGTCGTCGTAGGGTGTGATCGGAATACCCTAGGCCACAAACCAGCGGTGTGCAGACTCGTAACCCATGGCCCTTGGAGTATTGTTGGAGCCCGGCATGGAGGCCGCGGGCAGTGCTCCTGGCAGGGGAACGCCTTGATCCTGCGGCAGGTTGATGCCGAGCAGTTTCGGCGCGTACTGGTAGAAATTTCCTTTATCGACCGATGACATGTTGATGGATCCGGCGGGGTCGGCGACCGCCTGATAAACAACCGAATAGCCCGTGGCGTTGGTGATCAAATGAGCCGTACCGTTTACTCCCTGAATAATCTGAGCATGAATGGTGTTGTAAGGCGGAAGAATGGAAAAAACTGAGTAGTCACTGTCCATGCAGTGCATACCGAGATTATTCCAGCCGGTCACGGTCCAGTTGGTTGCCCCGTAAGCGGCTGATTGGGATAGAAGCAATCCACTGATGCAGAGTGTGCATTTTCTTAAAAACGAAACAGCAGTATTCATAATCGACCTCCGGAATGGCGGCAGAATGAATCGGATTCTGAAGGATTGCAAGCCGTTATTAGGGCTTAAAGCATTTCGAAAGGGAGTGGCAACTCGTTGAATAAATGTGCTAACGTGCATTTGGTTTTTCCAAAGATTGGAAACATAATGCAGACACAAGACTATGATTTTCTGGTTATCGGTAGCGGACTGGCGGGTTTGACCGCCGCACTGCGGCTGAGTGCGCACGGCAAGGTGCTGTTAGCTTCCAAGCGCGAGGCCTCCGAGTGCAATACTCGTTATGCACAGGGTGGCATTGCTTGTGTCGTTGATCCGGCCGATTCCATGGCGGAGCATATCACCGACACGTTACAGACCGGCGGCGGTCTAAGCGAACTCGCCGCCGTACGCGCCATCGTCGAGGGTGGGCCGGAACGTATTGCGGAACTCGAAACATTGGGTGTTCATTTTGCGCGCAATGCTGAGCATCCAGACGAGTATGATCTGGGTCAGGAGGGTGGACACTCCCGCCGCCGTGTGCTTCATGCCGGAGATATCACCGGCCAAGCCCTAAGTGAAGGATTATTGACCCGAGCCAAGGCCGACCCCCAGATCACCATTGCTGAAAATCTACTCGCCATCGACGTGATCCCAACTGGCTGGATCGGTCTGAGCGGTGAAAACCGTTGTGTCGGTTGCTATTTTCTCGATAAAGCCTCCGGCGAAATTCTTGCCGTGCGCTCGCCGGTCACGATTCTCGC
>JBBQSL010000112.1:0-11215 GCA_038213895.1 Kiritimatiellales bacterium
GGGGCAGAGGGCGGAGGACGGAGTTTCGGAGTTACTGGGAGCTGGGAGCTGGGAGCTGGGAGGTTGCCGACTTCCGTCTTCTGTCCGCGGTCTTCTGTCTTCCATCCTCTGGCCTCTGACCTCTGACCTTTGACCTCTGACTTCTGACCTCTGACCTCTGTCTTCTGACCTTCGACTTTCGACTTTTGACTTTTGACTTTTGACTCACTCGTCAGAGTTTGAAGAGTTCTTCGTAGAGCGAAAACCCGAAATGGAAATGTGAGGGGATTCTTAGAGCAGACGTCGAGCGTGATGTGGCGGCCGCCATCTTTTTCGATTTGTGCGGCCTGGCTGCCGCCAGCGGAAATCACGGTGCTCTGATGTCCGCGCTTGATCAGCTCGCGGTTCAATTCAACCGCGCCGCGTTCAACGCCGCCTTGATTAAGCTCCGGTAGTATCTGGACAATGTGCATGAGGGAGAAGTTAGCAGTTATAAGTTATTTGCGTTGATTAGCGGTTGGAGTTTTTCGTTCAGTAGGGTGGAGAGGTCGATTTTATGGTTTGCCGAGCCGATATTTTCGTCGAAAATATGCACAGCGTTCAGTTTTTCCAATCCTTGAATGAGTTCTTCGAATTTGTTCGGGGTTTTAGTCTGTTGGTTGACCAGTACTTCGACTGAGGCTTTTCCAAAGCTGGCGCATTCGCTGACCATGGAGGCGGAGTCGCTGGTGACGAACAGTCGGTCGCAGAGCTGGATGAAAGCGGGAACCGGATTGTACGGATCGCGCGAGTTGATCAATCGGTAGTCGAAGGGCAGGGCTTCAATGACGGCCTCGACATCTGCTGGAGTGCGGCGCGAAGTGGTCACCCAGCGCTCGCATCCTCCCGTGAGCGCGAAGGCCTGTTCGAGTTGTTTTTTGAGGGCGGCGGCTTTAATGGTTGAAACGGCGTTAGGGCCGCCGATGATAAATCCGACGGCGGGTTTTTGTTGGACGTGCTTGGATTTAAACTCGGCGGCTTTGTCGGCGAAGAACGTTATGTCGGCAGCACAGAGATTAAGCGGCAATTCTATGATATTTTCCTGCTTTGGCGGATGGTCGTAAGCGGGGCAGAGAATTTTTGTAAAATTCAGTCGGTAGCCTTTCGGGTTCAGGATGGCGATGTTTGGGATGCCGAGTTTTCGGGCAATAACTTTGTTGGGGTAGAAGCTCGTCGAGCCGGTGGATACGACGAGATCGAAAGATAGAGGACAGAGGTCAGAGGACAGAGGTCGGCGGGGAGATTTATTAATGACTCCTGACTCCTGACCCCTGACCCCTGACACCTGAAAGATTCGGCTGGTATGCCAGCCGAATCTGTCGAAGAGGTAGGAGAGCACTTTGGCTGGTTTCCAAGGATAGGAAACGGTGGCTTTCTCAAACTCCAGTCCGAGATGCCGGCAGAGGGCAACCGACTGGTTCTCGTGGCCAGGTTTTCCGTCGGTTAAAATTAATGCTTTCATTCAAGTCTCCAGCGATTATGCATCCAGAACCATTGGTCGGGATATTGCCGGATGGTTTCTTCGATAATGCGCTGATACTGCTGGGTTAGCTTCTGAACCTTTTCTTCTTGCGATGCCTTTTCATCAGTCCAGTGAATGGCCTCGCCGACTATCAGTTTATAGTGCCGACGCGCTGTTTTCATCAGAAAGACTGGAATGACCAGCGGATTGAAGCGGAGTTGCAGCACCGCGCAGGAAGCTACCGCAAGAACTTCGCGTCCGAAGAATTGAACCGGAACGCCTTCTTTCAGTCCGATTTTCTGGTCGATTAGGAACGAGACCGCTTCATTACGTTTTAGTGCTTTGACCGTATTGATCATGGCGTTTTCTTTGTAGAGCACTTTGTTGCCGTAACGAATACGCATTGGTACAATAATTTTTTCATCAATCAACTGGTTGGTCCCTTTACGGGCTACAACGCTTGATTCCAACCCTTTGAGCGCCCCGTACTGAGCCATCAACTCCCAGTTACCGAGGTGTCCGGTGATATGAATGGCACCCGTTTGAGATGCGGCTCTCATGGCTTTGTATTTTTCCAACTGCGAATCATCCACCATGGAGAGAATTTCATCCTTACTGAGCTTGTCCGCCAGAATCAAAAAACTATCACCGGTAAATTCGGCCATGTTTAAAAAGGCTCGTAAGGCAATGTGACGTCTTTCTTGATGGCTTTTTTCCGGGAAGGCAATTTTAAGATTAGCCAATGTCAGTTTTCGTCGCCGGGCGCTGAGTAGAAAAAAAAGAGCTCCGAATAGCTGGAAGAAGCCGCCTATTAGCCGTTTGGGAAGAATTTTCAGTAGACCGATTAGTCCGCAGAGCAGGTGATATTCTGTTTTTTCCCGAAATGGATTCATGATGAAGAACGATGTATTAGGGTGGCAGAATAATAGATTGGTGGAAAATCAGTTCATTTTCGATAGATGCTATCCGCTCAAACCGCATGGATCAAGCCCCCTTTTCCCAAGTATTGATCTTGATCGTAACGGCTCGATTAACTTGAATTATTATGAACTGCAGTCCGGCGAAAGAAAAATGGGATTTTAAAAACTCATTTCCGGACAAACGAACAGCGACCCGGCGTTTTGTGGGCGAAGATCAGCTCGAAGTCGCTGATTTCATCTTCGGCTGGAACAAAAGGTTCGGTTTCCTCAAACCGAGAATCGTTCTTGAGCATTTTGTGAATCTGCTCGAAGTAGGGCAGGTGGTCTGTCGATGCGTGGATTCTGCCGCTGGGTATGAGCGTGCGGGCAAGGGCATCCATGAAGAGTTCATTGAAGATACGGTTGTGGTGATGCTTACCCTTTGGCCACGGATCGGGATAGAAAATATAATATGTGTCCACGCTTTGTGGCGGAACGAGATAGGTGATGGTGTAGTAGCCGTCCAAGCGTAAAACCCGGAGATTGGACAGTTTTGCCCGCAAGGCCTTGCGGTCAATACGACGAATTCGTCCAAGCTGACGGTCGATACCTAGAAAGTTTACGTCTGGGAACTTCCGAGCGCGTGCCAGCAAAAAGCGACCCTTGCCACAGCCCAAGTCGATCTCAAACGGATGTTCCGGATGTTCGTAACGGGTCGCAAAGTCGATCGGCTCGAGCCACTGCTCAGGGAAGATGCGTAACGAATCTGACGAAATAGAGCTCATGGATTAATTTTAATTTGAGATTTGTTTCGTGCTTCGACATTCAGATTTCGAATTTTCATTTTTTAGAATGGAATAAAGTTCGTCTTTGGCGTGATTCTTTTGATGACCGCCGCCAGCAGTTTGGAGACGGCTTCGAGATCATTCAGGCTCAGCAGTTCACATGGGCTGTGCATGTAGCGCAACGGTATGCTGATGAGTGCCGTGGCGACGCCAGCGCGGTTGAGCTGGATGGCATTAGCATCCGTTCCAGTTCCGCGCGCTTCGGCGACGATCTGTACGGGGATTTTTTCTTCTTTAGCGGTTTGGATAATCAGTTCAAATAGTTTGTGGTTAATGTTTGGGCCGCGAGCGATAACCGGTCCGCCGTCAAGTTCCACTTTACCTTCCTGATTGACGATGTTTCCGAGGTTTGGATGGTCGGTGGCGAAGGTGACATCCACGGCGATACCAACATGCGGTTCGATGCCAAAGGCTGCGGTACGTGCACCGCGCAGTCCGATTTCCTCCTGAACCGTGGCGACTACATGAACTTCGCATTGCGTAGCCATTTTGGCCAATAGACGGCCAGCCTCGAGAATGGCGAAGGCTCCGGCGCGGTCGTCGAAGGCGCGTCCGACAGCGCGGTTATTTTCCAGCTCTTCAAATCCGTACTGGATGACCAGCGGGTCACCGATACTCACCAGTTTTTCGGATTCTTTTTTATTTTTTGTACCGATATCAACCCAGAGGTCTTTGATTTCAGAAACTTTTTTGCGTTGGTCGGCTTCTTGCAGGTGGATCGCAATTTTTCCTACCGCGCCGCGCACGACCTTACCACCATTGCCGATGATATCGACCCGTTGACCCTGAGCGATTTGCGGATCCCAGCCGCCGATCGGGGAAATCCAAAGAAACCCTTTATCGTCGATGTTTGAAATCAAAAACCCGATTTCATCGTAATGCCCAGCCAACATCACCTTTACTTTGCCACCGGCATTGATCACCGCGTGAGAATTGCCGTGGACGTCGGTTTCAACGCGGTCAGCAAATGGTTTGGCATAGGCCTTCCAGACGGCTGCCGCGCAGTGTTCATAACCGGACGGACTGATGGCATTGATCATGTCCGTAAGAAATTGTTTCGAATTTTTATTCATAGGGGGTTCCTTTGGTGAAGGCGTCATTGTTTCAAGGTTTGAAACTTTTACAATCGAATTTTCCAAGGTTTGGGAAAGTGTCCGCTTGCCCCGTATGGAAGGCCTGTCTATAGTGCTCCCTCATTTGGAGTATTTTATGACTGACGCAACCCATATGGACGTTTCCTACGTCGCGCATCTGGCGCGGATTCACCTCGCGGACGGGGAGGCTGAACTGTTTCAGGGGCAGCTCGATCAGGTTCTGACCTATGTCGAACAGCTGGGCGAACTCGATGTCTCGAATGTGGAACCGACCGCACACGCTATGGCGCTGGTTAACGTGCTCCGCGAAGACACTCCACGTCCGTCGCTCGACCACGCTGACGTGATCGCCAACGCCCCCGCCTCGCGCGATGGGCAGATTCTTGTCCCGAAAATCAATGAACAATTCTAACCGCGAATGAACGCCAATGAACACTATATGGAAAAGGCAAAATAGGATTCGCGTATATTCGCGTTCATTAGCGGTTAAAAAGTGGATTAAAAATGACTGAATTGAACACAAAAACGATTGCTGAGCTTTCCGGTATGCTGGAGCAGGGGTTGTGCACTTCTGTGGAGATCGTTAACGACGTGCTGGCCGCGATTGATGCGCACGACGGAAAGATTGGCGCCTATCTGACGATCGACCGCGGAGCGGCGCTGGCGCAGGCCAAAGCCGCCGACCAGGCGCGCGCCGCCGGGACGACCGGGCCGTTGCTCGGCATTCCGCTGGCGGTTAAAGACCTGCTAAATGTCAAAGGTCAGCCCTGCACTTGTTCGTCGAAGATTCTCGAAGGCTACATCTCTCCGTATGATGCCACCGCCATTGCCAAACTGCGCGCTACGGGCGCGGTTTTCCTAGGCCGTGTGAATATGGACGAATTTGCGATGGGTTCGAGTACCGAAAGTTCGGCCTATAAAAAAACACGTAACCCATGGAATACAGATCACGTGCCTGGCGGCTCCTCCGGAGGATCCGCCGCCAGCATTGCCGCCGACGAAGCGATCGCCGCGCTTGGTTCTGATACCGGTGGATCAATTCGCCAGCCCGCCGCTTTCTGCGGCTGCGTTGGCCTGAAGCCGACTTACGGCATGATTTCACGCTACGGCCTGACCGCCTTCGCTTCGTCGCTCGATCAGATTGGCCCGATCACAAAGACCGTCAAGGATTCCGCCATTTTGCTCACTGCGATGTCGGGCAAAGACGAAATGGATTCTACCTCGGTTGATATGGCGGTGCCAAACTTCGCGGAAGAACTGACGGACGACCACAGCCTGAAAGGCATGAAACTCGGACTGCCGAAGGAATATTTTGTTGAAGGCATGGATCCTGAAGTAGAAGCGTCGGTTCGCGCCGCCGTCGAGCACTGCAAACAGCTCGGCGCGGAAATTGTGGCAGTTAGCCTGCCGCATTCCAAATATGCGATCGCCGTCTATTACATCATCGCCACTGCTGAGGCTTCTGCCAACCTCGCGCGCTTCGACGGCATCCGCTATGGCTTGCGCAAAGATGGTGCCGATCCGATTGAACTCTACGGCAAAACGCGCGCTGCTGGGTTTGGTTCCGAAGTAAAGCGTCGCATCATTCTTGGCACCTACGTGCTGTCGAGCGGCTACTACGACGCCTATTACCTGCGCGCCCAGAAAGTCCGCACGCTGATCCGCAACGATTTCACCGAAGCCTTCAAGCAGTGTGATGCCATCCTCGCACCAGTCACGCCGACGCCCGCTTATAAAATTGGCGAAAAGAGCAACGACCCGCTCAAGATGTATCTCGATGACATCCTGACCACGCCGGTCAACCTCGCAGGAATCTGCGGACTAAGCGTGCCGTGCGGCTTCTCCAAAGCGGGCCTGCCGATCGGTTTACAGATCCTCGGCGACTCCTTCAAAGAGGCCAACATCCTCAAAGTTGGCCACGCCTACGAACAGACCACCGATTGGAAAAAACGTAAACCGGTACTGTGACTCAGACGCTAGTACACCGTATCCCTTAAAGTTTCGTACCCTATTTTAATTAGGAACTTATTTAAACAGAGCGTCCTCACGACGGCGACTTGCGTCCGCACTCCAAGAAGGCATCGCGATAGAAAAATTACGCGTGGTAATCCTGAATTGGCTTAACGCCCCATTCCTTGCCGGCGACGGCTTTAATGGCGCCGAGCGTGGCGCGCGCGCCGGACTCGGTGGTGACGATTGGGATGTTGCGCAAGATGCACTCGGAGCGAATTTTAATTTCATCCATGCGCGAGACCGGTCCGCTAGGCGTGTTAATGACCATAGCGATTTTTCCGTCCTGCATGAGATCGATGACGTTCGGGTGCTGTCCGCTGGCGAGCTTGCAGGTTTCAATGACGTCCAGTCCTGCATCGCGCAGCGCCTTGCCGGTTCCTTCGGTGGCCGTTAGCGTGAAACCTTGCTCAACGAGAGCTTTGCCCATTTCAACCATCCAGCCTTTGTCGCGGTCGGTGGCGCTGAGGAATACGCAACCTTTGGTCGGCAACATTTGTCCGGCGGCGATCTGCGATTTCCAGTAGGCCAGTTCGAAGGTGGTATCAATGCCCATTACTTCGCCGGTCGATTTCATTTCTGGGCCGAGTATCGGATCGACGCCTGCGAAGCGGTTGAACGGGAATACCGCTTCTTTGACCGCGAACCAGTTTAGTTTCGGGCGGAAGCCGACGAGGCCGAGATCTTTCAGCGTTTTGCCGACGGCGACTTCGGTGGCGATTTTCGCCAGCGGCACGCCGGTAGCTTTGGAAACATACGGTACGGTGCGGGAGGCGCGCGGGTTGACTTCAATGACATAGATATCACTGCCTTTAACCGCCATCTGCGCGTTCATCAACCCTTTGACGTTCAGTTCGAGTGCCATGAGGGTGCAGGCCGCTTCGATTTCTTTGACGATTTCCGGGTCGAGCGAGTAGGGCGGGATCGAGCAGGCGCTATCGCCAGAATGAATACCGGCCGCTTCGACGTGCTGCATAACGCCGCCGACGTAAACGTCTTTGCCGTCACAGACCAAATCCACGTCGATCTCAATCGCGTTTTCAAGGAACCGATCGATCAGCACCGGATGGCCTGGGCTGGCGTTGAAGGCGGCGTGCGTGAAGGGCACGAATTCCGTTTCGTCGTAGGCAACCATCATGGCGCGTCCGCCGAGTACAAACGACGGGCGGATCATAACGGGGAAGCCGATGCGGTGCGCTATCTTCAGCGCATCGTCCATAGTTTTGGCCGTGCCGCTTTCCGGTTGTTTGAGTCCGAGTTTGATAATCATCTGACGGAACAGTTCGCGGTCTTCGGCCATGGCAATGCTCTTCGGCGAGGTTCCAAGGATTGGAACACCGGCGGCGAGCAGGCGGTCGGCGAGATTGAGCGGAGTCTGTCCGCCCATCTGGACGATCATGCCGATTGGGCTTTCCTGTTCGTAGATGTTCATCACATCTTCGAAGGTGAGCGGCTCGAAATAGAGTTTGTCGGAGGTGTCGTAGTCGGTTGAAACGGTTTCTGGGTTGGAGTTGACCATGATCGCTTCGTAGCCCATTTCGCGCAGGGCCTTGACGGTGTGCACACAGGAATAGTCGAACTCGATACCTTGACCGATACGGTTGGGGCCGGAGCCGAGCACGATAATGCTCTTTTTGCCGGTCTTGCGGATTTCGTTGAGATCGCCGTAGCTGGAATAAAAATACGGCGTGGCGGCTTCGAATTCACCGGCGCAGGTATCGACGAGACGGTAAACCGGAATGACGCCAGCTTTCTTGCGCTCTTCGCGGAAAGCCAGCGGATCCTGACCGCGCAGTACGGCGATTTGTGCGTCGGAGAAGCCGTTGAGTTTAACCCGGCGGAGCAGATCGACATCGAGCGGCTGATCTTTCGGGGCGTCGAGTAGTTCACGCTCCATTTCTACGATTTGCAGAATGTTGTCGATGAACCACGGATCAATCTTGGTGATTTCGGCGATTCTCCGAATAGTGTACCCCTGCTTGAGGGCGACTTTGATCGCGATGCAACGCTCAGTTTTAGTGCGGGTCAGCCATTCGTCGAGCCGCGCGAGCGGAACTTTAGCTTCGGCTTTCAGGTCGAGACCGTCTACGCCGATTTCCAGCGAGCGGAATGCTTTCTGCAGAGCTTCTTTAAAATTGCGGCCAATCGCCATCGTTTCGCCGACGGACTTCATGCTGACGCCGAGATGCGCGTCCGCCGACGGAAATTTTTCGAAGGCGAAGCGCGGCATTTTGACGACGCAGTAATCGATGGCCGGCTCGAAGCAGGCGGGCGTTACTTTGGTGATGTCGTTCGGCAGCTCGTCGAGCGTGTAGCCGACGGCTAGCTTGGCGGCCAGTTTGGCAATGGGGAATCCGGTGGCTTTGGAAGCCAGCGCGGAAGAACGCGACACGCGCGGATTCATTTCGATGATCGCCATGCGGCCAGTTTCGGGATGAATACAGAACTGAACGTTCGATCCGCCGGTTTCGACACCGATGACGCGCATAACCTTGATCGAAGCGTCGCGCATGACTTGATATTCACGATCTGTTAGCGTCTGGGTCGGCGCAACGGTGATGCTGTCGCCGGTATGGATGCCCATTGGATCCATATTTTCGATAGAGCAGATGATGACGACATTGTCCTTCTTGTCGCGCATGACTTCCATCTCGAACTCTTTCCAGCCGTACACGGATTCTTCGAGAAGCACTTCATGGCTCAGGCTGGCTTCGAGACCGCGCTCGGCAATCTGCATAAGCTCTTCCATGTTATTGGCGATACCGCCGCCGGTTCCGCCGAGGGTAAAGCTGGGGCGGACGATAATGGGGAAGGGGAGTTGCTTTTCGGCGACATGAACCGCTTCTGCCAGCGTATGAACGTGGAAACTCTTGAGGGTTTCGATTCCGGCTTCCTTCATGACGGATTTAAACAGGTCGCGCTCTTCGCCGCGCATAATGGCGTCGTAGTTTGCACCGATCATTTCCACATTGTATTTTTGCAATACGCCACTTCTATAAAGCTTCATGGCCGTGTTGAGCGCGGTTTGTCCGCCGAGTGTCGGCAGTAGAGCGTCAGGTCGTTCTTTGATGATGATTTTTTCAACGGTTTCGGGTGTGATCGGCTCGATGTATGTCGCGTCCGCCGTGGCCGGATCGGTCATGATCGTGGCCGGATTGGAATTGATCAGCGTGACGCGGAAGCCTTCTTCGCGGAGCGCCTTACAAGCCTGCGTTCCGGAATAGTCGAATTCGCAGGCCTGACCGATAACGATCGGGCCGGATCCAATGATCAGAATATGATGAATGTCGTTACGCTTTGGCACGTTGGTATCTCCTGTGTTGTCAAATTTATTGCCCGCAATCTCGCTGTAAACACCTTCTTTGGTGAAGCCAACTGATGGATTGCTCTATATTTCCTCGGTATTTCGAATCGTTTGTTTTGCCCGCTCAATACGTTCGTTGCAGATTTGAATGTAATCTACGGTTTTTTCTTTGAACAAATGAACATCGGTGTTTTTTTCAATACCAATGAATTTACGTCCTTCAAGTACTGCTGAAACCAAAAAACTTCCACTTCCACATGCGTTATCTAGAACAACAGCGCCGGGATTAGTAAAGGTTCGAATCAGATATCTTCCTAGCTCAACAGGCTTTTGGGTCGGGTGGTAAACGGCACCTTCACTTTCGGCTGTTTTGAAGTAGACAACATCTAGGGGGTAACGCTCTCCGGAGCTTTTAACTTCAACGGGTTTGAAATCTCCATAGCTGCCGGTAAGTTGGTTCTTTCTAACACCTTTGTTATAGGCGGTTCCTTGGGCCATCTGTGGGTTGTAGACCGGTTGCTCATTGTAAAAAACACAGAGGTCTTCATGCTTTCTTAGCGGCTGTTTTTTTGAATTCAAAAAGTTTGTCGGTTTCGATTTTTCCCAGACTATTTTGTATTTAAACAGAGGCTCATTACTCAAGATAAGTTTTGCTGTGAACACGCCCTGTGCTGTTAAAACAACAACCCCTTTTTTCTTTAGAATACGTTCATATTCGCACCAAAGTCGGTTGAGTGGAATCACGCTATCCCACTTGTTTTGGGTTGTTCCATATGGAAGGTCGCAGAGAATCATATCAATGGATTTTGAGGGAATGCGCCGCATCAAATCTAAACAATCTCCTGCATGTACTTTATTCAGCATGTTAGCAGGCTTTTCGCCGCCAGAATCTTTCCATGGATCGCAACCGGTAGTCTTCGGTAGAACACCAACCAAATATTCTTGAGCTTCATTAGAGACGCGATCAAATGTTTCGTCAGCGGGCGCGATGAGGTGCTTTTTATAGTATCCTTCCAGAAAGGAAAGCGCCGCGGCAATTCGCAAGGCTTTAGTTTCTCCAATACCTTTAATTTTTAAAACCTCAGATACAGGAATACTAAAAATACTATTTTCAAAGTTTTTACTGATGAGTCTGGAAAGAGCCATAAGAGATGAATTTTGTATGCCACCGCCCACTAGAATCGAAAAAAGTTCTTTTTTTGTTAATCCGTTTGAACCCAGTCGAAGAAGTCGCTCTTTGGCAGACTCCCCCCTGATTCTATTTTCATCTTTTTTTGTCGAATATTTCATCAAGTCAAATTTTCGTTATTGGGTTCCAACACACTTCATCTTTCCATCTTTCCGTTTTTACTTCCATTCGATGGTGGATATCAGTTCTTTTTGGCATGTTTTCCTCAACGCAAAGGCGCAAAGAGCACCGAGTTTCGCAAAATTTATCTAAAAGTAATTTTTATTTATTTGTTTTCGGCTCTGCGGGTCTTTGTGTTCTTGGCATCTTTGCGTTGGATCTACTCCCATTCGATGGTGGAAGGCGGTTTGCTGGAGATGTCGAGCACTACCCGGTTCACGCCGGGGACCTCGTT
>JBBQSL010000113.1:0-11172 GCA_038213895.1 Kiritimatiellales bacterium
TGACTCACTTTATGGCTCGGGACACCCTGTTCAAAAAGCGATTAATGGGCGCCTTTTTACGAAAAGTCGGTGTAATCCCTCTTGATCGGGAGCGCGGTGACATTAAAGCCATGAAGACCGCCATTCAGTTGTTGCAGGACGGGGCTTCTGTTGCTCTGTTCCCCGAAGGAACGCGCAGTCTGGATGGAAATTTACAGCCGCCAAAGCCGGGTATAGGATTTCTTGTCGCCAAGGGGAACGCCCCGGTGGTGCCGGTTTATGTCCATGGTTCATACGAAGCGTGGTCGAAACACAGTGGCGGCATGAAACGTAAACCGGTAGCTGTGATTTATGGACAGTTAATCACCCAAGAAGAAATCCGCGGGCTGGGTACTGGACGCGAAGCATACGGCTTGATCGGCGAGCTAATCATGAAACGAATCGGAGAACTGAAAGAGAAATTTGAAAAGGGACTGATTACGGAGTAAGTTCGGATTGTTCGTGAATTTCATTCGGTCTGCATGTAAGTTAGTGCAGATTTTTAGGAGAATCCTTTATGATAAAACAGGTGAAAACAGCAATTTCCCCAACGCGTGAAGAAAATTATCCGGAATGGTATCAGCAGGTGGTGCGTTCCGCTGAGTTGGCCGAAAATAGTGATGTGCGCGGTTGTATGGTGATTAAACCCTGGGGTTATGCCTTGTGGGAAAATATCCGCACCGGACTGGATGGCTTTTTTAAGGCAACCGGTCACGTGAATGCCTATTTCCCGCTGTTTATTCCTTTGAGTTATTTAGAGAAGGAGGCCGAGCACGTCGAAGGTTTTGCTAAGGAATGCGCGGTGGTGACTCATCATCGGCTTGAAGTCGGGCCCAATGGAAAACTGATTCCGGCTGGCGAGCTCGAAGAGCCACTGGTGGTTCGTCCAACATCCGAAACGATCATTGGTGCGACCTATGCCAAATGGGTGCAAAGTTATCGCGACCTGCCGATTTTAATTAATCAGTGGGCCAACGTGGTTCGCTGGGAAATGCGCACTCGGCTTTTTTTGCGTACGACAGAGTTTCTGTGGCAAGAAGGGCACACGGTTCATGAGACGTCAGCAGAAGCCTGGGAAGAAACTGTCAAAATGTTGAATGTCTATAAGCAGTTTGCTGAAGAATATATGGCGATGCCGGTACTCATTGGCGAAAAGACAGCGGGCGAGCGTTTTCCCGGCGCGGTGAATACGCTTTGCATCGAAGCGCTTATGCAGGATTGCAAGGCGTTGCAGGCGGGAACTAGCCACTTTCTTGGACAAAATTTTGCGAAAGCTTCCGAAATTAAGTTTCAGTCGCGGGAAGGTCGCGAGGAGATTGCATGGACAACGTCTTGGGGCGTTTCAACCCGTCTGATCGGTGGGATGATTATGACGCACGGTGACGATGATGGCATGATCATGCCGCCGCGGCTGGCTCCGTCGCATATTGTAATTCTGCCGATTATCCGTAAAGAAGAGGAAAAAGAAAAAATTATGCAGTACTGCAACGAAACAGCGTCTATGCTGCGTGCGCAGACCTATGCAGGCCGTGCGGTTGAAGTGGTCGTGGATGGACGTGACATTAATGCGGGCGAAAAAGGTTGGCAGTGGGTTAAGAAGGGTATTCCTCTCCGCGTGGAGATCGGCCCTCGCGACTTGGAGAATGGTGCGGTCTATGTGGCACGCCGTGATAAAAGCGTCAAAGGAAAGTATGGACAGAACCGCGCCGAATTTATTTCCTCCATTGCTGATGTACTTGCCGATATGCAGAAAAACCTTTTTGACCGGGCTTGTGCGTTTCGTGCGGAAAACACCCGTGAGATTGACAGCTGGGATGATTTTGTAACATTCTTTAAAGAGGGTCGTGGCGGTTTTGCTCTGGCGCACTGGGATGGAACTGAAGCGACCGAAAAGAAAATTAATGACGAATTATCTGTGACCATTCGTTGTATTCCGTTTGACTGCGAAAAGAATGGTTCCGGAAAATGTATCGTCAGTGGCAACTCAAGCAAAGGCCGCGTGGTTTTTGCAAAAAGTTATTAATTTGTTATTAGGAGAAAACTATGGCTAAAGGCAGGTTAAAGATTCAAGGGACTAAGGATTTTTTGGTTGCCGCTGTTTTTTGTGGATTTCTTTGTGCATGGTCGATTCGGGATGCTTGGTTTCCAACTGAGAAAGTATTAAAAAAGCATCCATTGGAATTGCCTGTTTCTTTTAAGGTTGCCGGTGTGGTGAAGCATGTAGCGGTTCAGCCGGGCGATGAAATCAAGGGGGGGGCGGTACTGGCGAGTCTTTACGATGAAGGATATCGCGCAAAGGTCACCGAAGCTGAGGCCGCTTTTGAGGCGGCCAAATTAGCAAAAGATTCGTCCGTAGAGGAAAAGCTCAATGTTTTGCTGGATGCTCGTAAAGATCTCGAGGCCTGTACCGTAAAGAGCACCGATATCACAATGAAAACGTCGCACGGCGACGATGTTTTGCGCGGTAAAGTAGTTCGGATTCTGGCAAAGCCGGCAACGCGTGTTGAAATCGGCGCGCCAGTGCTTACGGTTAAACCGGTTGATACTTTTTATATATTCAATAAAACGCTAGCCGCGATGACTTTTATCGGAATGATTGCAGCCTTAATTTTTCACGGCATCGCCTCGCGGTAATTTAAAACATTTAGGATAGGGCTTGACCGTGCGTGGGGCTGCATTAAGATGATTTTCTTGTCTTGAGTTGTAACCTGTTACAACCAAGTTAATTCGAATAGAACGGGAGATGAATATGACAAAGAGAGATTTAGTGGTTCGCATTGCTGATGAAACCGGCCTTATCCAGCAGGATGTTGCCGCCATTCTCCAAAAGTCGCTGGACTATATTATCGAAGCTCTCAATAAAGGCGAAACAGTAGAATTTCGCAACTTTGGAGTTTTCGAAATTAACATCCGCAAATCCCGTATTGGCCGCAATCCAAACAAACCGGAAGATGTGGTAATTATCCCGGAGCGCCGTGTTGTCAAATTCAAACCCGGCAAGATCATGAAAAAGCAGATCACCGGCATTTAGATATGGCTTCCACCGCTCACCAACCCATTCAGGGTATGTCCGACATCGCAACTCCGGATGTCGCCCTCTGGCAGATGATCGAAAAACAGGCGCGCGAAATTTTCGCGCGTTATCGTTTTTCAGAACTGCGCACCCCTGTGCTTGAAAAGCTCGAACTTTTTACGCATTCACTGGGCGAAACCACCGATGTCGTTACGAAAGAGATGTATACACTGGAAGACCGCGGCGGCCGCAAGCTGGCGTTGCGTCCTGAAGGAACCGCTGGTGCTATTCGTTACGTAGCTTCTGGTGGCGAAGAGACCGCCAATGCCCGCGTTTTTTATATGGGATCGATGTTCCGTTGTGAGCGTCCTCAGGCGGGTCGCAAACGGCAATTCCATCAGATTGGTGTTGAGTCTGTTGGTGCACCTAACCCTCTGGCCGATGCCGAAGTGATTGCATTGCAAGTGCACCTGCTGGCGGCGTGGGGATTGACGGGAGCTCGGATTCGCCTCAATACCATAGGTCTGCCGGAGGATCGTGAAGCCATGCTCAACGGCTTGCGCGAAGCCATTCGCCCCCGTTTGCAAGAATTGCCGGAAGAAGCACAACAACGTTTTGAAACCAATGTCCTCCGACTACTCGATTCAAAAGATGAAGTCGTTCAGAAAGTCATCGCAGACATTCCGCCCGTAATTGAATTCATGAGCACTGCATCACGCGCTTACCTTGATGCCGTTATTCAAACGCTAAAAAAGCTTGAAATTGATGTCGCTATTGACGCCCGACTCGTGCGCGGTCTCGACTATTATGTTCATACGGTCTGGGAAGTGGTACACGGCGGCCTCGGCGCACAAAATGCGCTGGCTGGCGGTGGACGCTACCGGATTAATGTCGGCGGTAAAACGGTGGACGGTGTCGGCTTTGCAATGGGGGTTGAACGGGTTATCGCCGCACTTGCAGCGACCGGCGTTACGGCTGAGCAATTCGCACCTCCGCCACCAGTTTTTCTCGTTTCACTCGGTGAAGCGGCCCTGAATGAAAATTTGCTTTTACTTCAGATGTTGCGTCAGCGTGGCATTGCCTGTGAAATGGAACTTTCCGCCCGCAAAGTTCAGGCGCAAATGCGCCGCGCCGATAAATGCGGCGCACGGCAGGTGATCATTCGCGGCGACACCGAACTCGAAAAAGGAACCTTTGTACTGAAAAACATGGTCGAAGGTTCACAAAGCGAGGTCGAACTGCCTGAACTGATGAAACTTTTAATTTTAACAATTTAACCTGGAAACTTTATTATGCATCCATTCAGAACACACACCTGCGGACAGCTCCGCAAAGAAAATGTTGGACAGACTATACGCCTTTCGGGCTGGGTCAATACTATCCGCGACCATGGCGGCGTGCTTTTCATCGATCTGCGCGACCACTATGGGATCACCCAGATTGTGATCAGTCCCGACAAGGCGTTCTATAAAAATATAGAAAACTGGCGCGTTGAAACCGTGATCTGTTTCACGGGTAATGTCGTTGCTCGCGATGCCACAGCCATCAACCCGAAACTGGTCACGGGCGAAATTGAACTGGTTGCTGAAACCATGGAAGTGCTTGGCGAAGCGGAAGTGATCCCGTTTCAGGTCAATAAAGAGGAAGAGTGTTCCGAAGCATTGCGCCTGAAATACCGCTTTCTGGATCTGCGCCGGAAGAGTCTGCACGATAACATTGTTTTGCGCTCCAAAGTTATTTCACGTATCCGCCAACTGATGACCGAGCAGGGCTTTTTGGAATACCAGACGCCGATTCTCACCAGCTCGTCACCGGAAGGCGCGCGCGACTATCTGGTGCCCAGCCGCGTTCATCCCGGAAAGTTCTATGCATTGCCGCAGGCACCTCAGCAGTTTAAACAGCTATTGATGGTTTCTGGCTTCGACCGCTATTTTCAAATTGCTCCGTGCTTCCGCGACGAAGATGCCCGCGCTGATCGCTCGCCCGGTGAGTTCTATCAGCTTGATATGGAAATGAGTTTCGCCACGCAGGACGATGTCTTTGCGGTGAATGAAAAACTGCTCGCTACGATTTTCAAGGAGTTCAGCACCAAGAAAGTTGATAGCACGCCATTTGTTCGCATTCCTTATCGCGAGGCAATCGAAAAATACGGTTCTGATAAACCCGATCTGCGCAATCCACTCATCATGCAGAATGCCAGTGAAATTTTCAGCACCTGCGGCTTCAAGGCATTTGCCGGTGTGGTTGAAAAGGGCGGTGTCGTCAAAACCATCGCCGTCAAAGGTTGCGCTGGACAGCCCCGCAAATTTTTCGACGATATGGTCGCTTTTGCACAGTCGGTTGGTGCCAAAGGACTCGGCTACATCAGCTGGGTCGACGGCGAAGCCAAAGGCCCAATCGCCAAATTCCTTAGCGCCGATGAACTTGCGCAACTCAAGATGCTCGGCGATGTAGCAGACGGCGATACGATGTTTTTCATCGCGGACACCCGCAAAGGCGCTTGCAGTATCGGTGGTGCCGTTCGTGCTGAACTTGGCAACCGGTTGGATCTGCTTGAAAAAGACGTTTTTCGTTTTTGCTGGATCGTTGACTTCCCAATGTTCGAACTCGATGACGAAGGCAAAGTGGCTTTCAGTCACAATCCGTTTTCGATGCCTCAGGGTGGCATGAAGGCCTTGCTGGAAAAAGATCCGCTCGATGTGCTCGCCTTCCAGTACGACATCGTCTGTAACGGAACAGAACTTTCTTCGGGCGCGGTGCGCAACCATAGTCCAGAGCTGATGATCAAAGCATTTGAACTCGCTGGCTACGGCAAAGAGGTGGTCGAGTCTAAGTTCCCTGCGCTGTACCGTGCCTTTAAATATGGTGCACCGCCGCATGCTGGTATTGCTCCCGGCGTTGACCGCATGGTGATGTTGCTGGCCGACTCGCCGAACATCCGTGAAGTCATCGCCTTCCCAATGAACCAGAAGGCCGAAGACCTGTTAATGGGTGCGCCCGGCGAAGTAGAACTCAAACAGTTGCGCGAATTGCACATCAAATTAAACCTGCCGAAAAAACAGGAAAAAGATGCTGAATGAATACTGCATCACGATCGATAGTTATTCCGTTTTACAATGAAGAAGCCTGTGTCCGTTCCGTTCTGGAAGAGATACGGGTCTGTCAGCCTGATGCAGAAATTATCGCGGTGGATGATGGGAGCCGTGACGGAACCTGGGGTGTGATTTGTAGCTTGCCGTCTGTGAGAGGTATGCGACTGACGGAAAATCGTGGTCAGAGTGCCGCGATGTATGCCGGAATGCGCGCCGCATCTGGCGATTTAATTGTACTGATGGATGGCGACGGGCAAAACGACCCGGCTGATATTGAAAAACTGACGGGGCTATTGCAGCAGGCAAACTGGGATGTCGTCTGCGGACAGCGAGTGAAACGCCGCGACACGTGGAGCCGCCGCGTTGCTTCAAAGGCAGCTAATGCAATTCGCAGAAGCATTTTGAATGACGGGATCAGCGATACCGGCTGCTCGTTAAAAGCATTTCGCCGTGAATATGTTGATCTGTTGGTTCCTTTTAATGGACTTCATCGTTATCTTCCAGCCATCTTTAAGCATGCCGGCCTACGGATTACGGAAGTTCCGGTGAATCATCGCACCCGAACGCTGGGTGTTTCGAAGTACACCAACTGGAACAGGGCACTGCGAGGAATTTACGATCTGTTTGGCATCCGCTGGCTTTTGAACCGCAAAGTAATTTATCCGAAAATGGAGAAACATAATGAACCATGAACTATTTTCAATTGGGGCTTGGATCGTCACCCCGTGGAAACTGGTCGGGTATGCCGGTGTTGTTCTGTTTGGCGGACGTTGGTTCGTTCAGTTGATTGCTTCGCACATGAAAAAGAAGCCAACATTCCCCCAGATTTTCTGGTACATGAGCCTGACGGGGAGCGTCTGCCTGTTGTCTTACTTCAGCTTTGGAAAAAATGATTCAGTTGGAATTTTATCCAACCTGTTTCCGGCCTGTGTTGCCGGCTACAACCTATTTCTGGATATCACTCACCGGCGGCGCACACTCGTTTAGGGAAGATCCTTGTTCATTTTCCAGAGTATAACGTTTTTCCCTCTGTACTCATGTGAAAAATAGACTTTTGCATTTTTTGGAAGGGTGTTTTCGTCAGCGTGCTGATAGGTGATAAACAGTGACTCAGGATGGCTGTTCGCGAAATCACGGATCGCAGCCTTATTGTTTTGCAATACAGCAATCGGTTTATTCAGCCGACCGACGAACTGGTACTGGCCGTGGTATTTTCCGATGTTTGCAACAGAAATTCCTTTATCCATTTGGCTTTTGATAAAAACTGCCGTTGACTTCATGTCATAATCGTCCATGAAATGGTTTTTGGCTTCAATAAAGCCGCATAACAGCACCAGCGCCATGCATAAAGCAATCCGTTTGACCGTTTTTGCGGTCGACTGAAACGGAAGGAGTAGAAAAAAACCGCCAATCAACAATCCCAACGCAGCAAATAGGGTATCTCCTTGCTCCATGAAGCCGACATCGCCACCCAGATCAAAAAACGGCACGGCGAAAGCCACCAGACCCAGCAGTAGGAACAGACCTCCAAGAATTTTTACAGAAGTTTTTCCGGAGATTCCTTCGGCCCGGGAGATATTTCTTCCGATCAGCAGCGCGCCTGCAGGAATGAAAGGAATCAGATAGTGCACCTGCTTTCCGCTGATCATGGAGAAAATGATTAACGGGAGAGCCAGCCAGGCTATGCAAAAACGAGTACCGGTATCAGCCGTTTTGATTTGGAGTTTCGAAAAGGCAGGACGGAATAAGATCCACGGGAAGAAAAAGAGAGGAACTATTGGAAGATACCACCAGAATGGGCGGCGGTGGGCAAACGATGAGGCCACCCGATTAACAGTCTGTCCCCAAAGAATTGCTTCGCGGTAGATCGGGCCGCCTTGAATGGCCGCGGGGATCGCCCATAGCAGGGCCGCCGCGAATCCAAGAACGGCGACACCCAGAATGCATAAATACCACTTCGCACGGATTGGTGATTCACGCCGGACATCCCACCAGGCACGCAAAAGCGGAATCGAAAGAAGATAAACGAACACGGCCGGTCCTTTGGTCAGCAGTCCTCCTGCGATGCCAGCAGTCAGCAGCAGCCAGCCGCCTTTTTGTTTTTCGGCGGTGCGCAGGGTTCCGAGCAGTCCCAGCATAATCCAGAAGGTGAGAACCATATCGAACATGATAGCAATCGACCAAGCGTCCCAAATCGCAATCGTGGCTAAAATTAATGTGGTGAAAAAAGCGGTTTTACGTTCCTTCGGCCAAAGCTTGAGACTGATGCAATACACGAGGATGAGATTTAGCAGGCTGAAAATTCCTGGGATTAGCCGGGGCGTGAGGTCGTTGACCCCGAATAGTGCCCAGCCCGCATGGATCAGCCAGAATAGAAGTGGCGGTTTATGCGAATAGGCCTCGCCGTTCAGCAGGGGGACAAGAAATGAATGCCCATACCACATTTCCCATGCGACGGACACATAGCGCGTTTCATCAATCGGGGTGATCGGTATAGCGAAGGTTGCGCATAAACTAATCAAAGCGACCAGCAGCAGCGGAAGTTTTAAATCAGCAAACATTTGTTTCATAAACGTCCTTTAATTAAACGTGCCTGAATGTAAGGTCTTTTAGTTTATTATTCAATGGCTTCCTGTCGATTGCGCAGAATCATTTTGCACTCAATGCGCTTGGGTAGCGGGGCGGTGCTTGAAGACAAAGAGACAGATCGCAATCAGCCCAATGAGTACTGCGGAGGCGGAGAAGCGGCCGAGCGCGAGGCCGCCATGATCTAGCGGTTTGTCGAGAAAGTCGCCGACGACTGCACCGAGCGGACGGGTTAGAACAAACGCCGTCCAGAAAAGCGCCGTACGATTGATTCGTTTGAACAGATAGAGTCCAGCGACGACGGTCAGCATTCCCCCAAAAATCAGCGCACTGCCGCCGTAGCCGAATCCAGCATCGTCGGCTGTCCAGTCGCCGAGCGCTGTTCCCAGCGTTTGCGAAAATATAATGGTTATCCAATAGAATATTTCGGCTTTGGGCGAACTGACGGACGTAACCGATATGGAGCCCATGATGCGGTGCCAAAGGAGTAGAGAAGTTGCCAGCATGGCGAGCAGGATGGTCGAGCCTCCTGAATAACCAATTCCCAGATCGCGGGTTGAAAAGTCCGCCAGCGTTGTTCCGACCGTGGTGGTGGCAATGATGGTGACCCAATAAATGACCGGATGAAATCTCCGGGATTTGATCTGGAAGAAGACAGCAAGCAGAAATAAGGCGGAAAAAATACCCGTGCTGACGAGGTAGCCGAGATTGAGCGACATGGAGAGTTCATCGCCGCCGGTTTCGCCAAGTGTGGTAGCCAGGATTTTAATAATCCAAAACAGCCAGATCACTTCCGGAACCTTGCTCGGATGTTGAGTGTCGTTCATGTTCGTTTCTCGCTTGGCTTTGACAGGAGGAACCTGGCTGTTCTTCGGCGTCTTGGAGGATGTTCTCACGCGCGATCAACTCGTATATACGGGACAGGCAGTCTATGAATTCCTTCAACAACTCCGTGCGCCGCTTGGAGACCGTGCCATGGTTGCCGTCACTGAACTGGGAGATGCTGGCGTCACCGCGCCGCTCTGGATTGCACCGTCTACGGCCATTGAGAATCTGCCTGTACTGCCAAAAATGCACAATGGCCGCTCGGACGAATTTTGTCTTATCCATGTGGAAGGAGAGCCAACCTCGGCTAAAACGGAACAGCTCATTCTGCGTCTGTGGCCCGCCGATGTCCGGTTGCTACCCGGCAACCAACCCCTCTGGATTGGATATGTAGGACAACAACGGATTCAGCATCTTCCATTTCTAAGTATCGCGCGCTCCGGGACCGGGTACGACAAGCCGATGGCCACCCTGCGGTCCGCTCTATTGATGGAAACCGCCGTGGAGCAAAGACAACGCAATCCGTCCGAACAAGAGAACCAATCGAATTGGGGCGGACAGGTCATACTAATTGAAAGCGAGACACGATTCTAGTACATTGTAAAACTCAAAGTTTCGGATAAAGGCGTTTCAGTTTTATCTCGGCGATATTCAGCCAACTTCCGTGCTTAGGCGTATAGTGAATTAGGAGCCGACGAGCGATGCGGCTGGCCTCGGCCGGTGGGAACGCCTCGTAGAGCGAGGCCGTCCCGTGCGTGTTCAGGTTGTCTATCACCAGCACGATCGTATTAGCGTCGGCGTACTTCCCGTCTACTAGACCCCGTATAAAAAGAGCCCAGTCAACCATCGTCCGGCGCTCGGTTATCTGAACCTCTCGAAATCCTGCGAGGGGCTCTACTGCAAGGAATATTTCAGCCACCCCTTTGCGGACGTACTCGTCGTCTTTCAGGACGGGGTGTCCGGACGCCATTGGGATCGGATGGGTGACCTCTCCGATAAGCTGTTTGCTGGACTCGTCCATACAGACGACCGGGAACTTTGGGTCGTAAGGTCTCCGGTAGACCGAAAGCACGTCCTCCTCCATCGCCGCGACGAACGCGCCATTCGCGTCCGGCGGAATCTTCCAGTATTTGTTCAGGTGCGGCTTAAGTTCGTTTTTTTTAGCGTGTTGCAGACCGTCATGGCCGAGACGGACGGGACGATCTTGAGCTCGATCAGCCTGTCCCTCAGAAGGCGGATGGTCCATCTCGAACGCCCGTCGGGTGCCACTGAACACGCCAGCTGAGTCAGCCGCGCCTCGAACTCTCCGTCAAAGACGAGCCGACGCGATGGCGTGCAGGGTTTCCTGCGTTCCAGAGCTGCGTCAAGACCGTGACTGACGAACCGTTCCTTCAAATGCTCAAGCGTCCTGTCGGACATGCCGACCGCCGAGGACACCGCATCTACTTTCCACCTCTCCCTGCCGAACTCGCCTTCATCCAGAAGCAGAAGGGCGCGCGCATACAGCACTTTCCTTGCCGCCGCACGACCCTTCCTAGTCATACCTTCTAGATCCTCCCGCTCTTCGCAGGTCAACGTGACTTTGTAACTGGCTTGCCTTCCCATAACTTGCTCCCTCCTTTTGATGGTTGTAATCAC
>JBBQSL010000114.1:0-11037 GCA_038213895.1 Kiritimatiellales bacterium
CACGTCAGCGGTCTTGTAGCCGATACCGCTATAACCAATAGCGCCTTTGTCAGTAGCAACACCCTGAACCACGGCGGAACTGCCGGGTTGCTCTTTCACAGAATCCTTGTAATCGCCTTTGCCGAGCGCGTTTTCTTTGAAGTAGCCATAGGTTCCAGAAGCGGCGTTGCGGCCATAGAGGCTAATCGGCAGTTTCGCCCAGTCACCCTTGAGACCAAGTTGTCCCCAG
Source organism: Kiritimatiellales bacterium (assembly GCA_038213895.1). GTDB lineage: Bacteria > Verrucomicrobiota > Kiritimatiellia > Kiritimatiellales > Tichowtungiaceae > Tichowtungia. The sequence goes on from JBBQSL010000114.1 coordinate 230, forward strand.
CCGGTGATGTCTTCCGTATTACCCAGCTTGCGGTTCTTGGAGAAAATCGCGTCAACCTGCGTCAGGGACATTGCTTTGATCGGATTGTCTTTATGAACATAAACAGCCAGCATGTCGATACTGGTAGGCAGTTCGGTCGGTTTGTAACCATACTTAGCAACAAAGCTGTCAATTTCCAGCTGCTTCATTGAACGACTCATTGGGCCGAATGTTGCAGTACCTTCTATCAGCGCCGGTGGTGCCGTTGAAGAGCCTTTACCTTCAATTTCGACCTGTACGTTCGGGTACATTTTTTTGAACCCTTCGGCCCAGAGCGCCATCATATTATTCATCGTATCCGAACCGATTCCTTTGATTGTACCGGAAACACCTTGCACTGCTTTGTAATCCGGCAGACCAGCGTCCACCTGCACTTGAGCCTGCGCCGTCAGAATAGATGCTGCAATCAGCACCGCACTTGTTATCACTTTCTTCATCTACAGTTCCTCCTTACTTCTACTCATTTAACTGACTGGCAGGTACCGGATAGAGGTCTTCCCTTTCGCCTCGGTCTCCCGGCAACTGCCTTCTTACAGGGAGAAATATGAGCAAACTGTATTAGAGAATTGTTAGGGTTTGATTAGAAGCGTGCGAAAAAAATGGAGCAATGGGTGCCGAAATGCTAAACAAGGAATATGAAACTAAAACAAGGTCAGATCTGGAAAAAAGAGGGTGAATTTTTACGTATCGTCGAGTGCGAACGACTTTCCGTTAAATACAAGGCTATGGAAAATCCTTTTTCCAAAGAGGGCGAGATGCATCAGGTTACGAAAAAAGAATTTTGCCGGTTGCTAAAAGACGCCAAATTATTGCCGTAGGAACCTTGTGATGAAAATCAAACTCTCTCCTGAGCAAAAAGGACTCCTGCGCCAGAAAACGATTGTACTGTTCAAGGAAAACTTCGACGAAGATATCAGCGACTTCAAAGCCGACCAGATGCTCGACGCCTTCATCGAAAAACTTGGGCCCGGCATCTATAACGCGGCCATTGAGGATATGAAGATATTTATGATGAACCAGCTCGAAGACCTCGACGCCCTCTTCCAGAAATAATTATTATTTCACCACGGAATACGCTCAAAATTGATTTAGTGGTTATATATCTCTTTCTACTTCGTTTCCTTTGTTGCCTTCTGTAAAATATCGTTTCCCATTCGCGATCGTTCGTGTGATTCGTGATCAACCTCTTTCTGGATCGCTAATCTCGCCAATCTTCGCGAACAGTTTCCAATCTTGGAAATCAAATCATCACTTGACGTTATCTTTGACGGTCTTGGATATTCTTCTGTTCAGGTAGTCATATTTGTATTCGGATCGCGAATCGCGCGAATCGATGCAAATCAATCTGTTAAGAGCGTCGTAGGCTTAGCTGGTGATCTGGAGCGGATTGGCGTGCAGGGTTTTCTTTTTCTTTTACTTTACTGAATTTAACATGCGCTTAATAGCGGAAAGATCCTCATCAACATATTCAGCATTTATGTCTAGAGAACTATACTGCACAACTCCCCAGAAAACGGAAAACGGGTCAGCCGAAAAACGGGTCAGCTGATGAATTTTAGAATCTGCCTCGCTCATACGTCCCGTCGTTCCTGCTTGATAGTCTGCTCAAGTTGGCGGAGTTCTTCGATATCCTGCTCGGCGGCGAGTTCAGCTTCATATTTTTTACGGCGGGCGTTAAAGGCCTCGTATTCAGTTTCGGCGCGATCTTCCATTTCGATGCGACTGATGCTGCCGGTATGATCCAACACGGTCATGTCGTTTCCGGCAAGGATGCGGTCGGCGTTTTCGCGCCAAAAGTCCATGGTGATGGCGGTTCGCTTTTGGGCACGTAGTTCGGCGGTTTCGAGGAAGATGACAATCAAAGAGAACGCGTCTTTCGAACACCATAAAGAAGGCCAGAGCGGTTTCCCGACTCCGACCTTAAGACCTTAGACGTTTAGACTGCTTTTTAACGGTTCACTTTACCCTGCACGTGGAACTTGCCGCAGGGGCAAAGGATGGGTACCTTCTGCCGGATGAAAATACCTTCAAATAAACAACTTCTGGATGTCTGTGTAGAAGCCGCGCGTTCGGCGGGCAGTCACGCCTTGAAAAATATCCATCGGAACGGCGAAGTCGCACAGCGTTTTGACCATGATGTTAAACTGGTGATGGATAGCGAATGCCAACGCATTGCCGAGAGCATTATCCATCAGCACTTCCCTGACCATGCCATCCTCGGTGAAGAGGGAATCATCGCCAGTCAGCACGCCTTCGAATGGGTTATCGATCCCATTGATGGAACCGCTAATTACATGCGAAATCTCCCGTCCTGGTGTTGTTCCATCGCCGTGCGATGTGATAGTGAGTTTCTGGCCGGATGTGTTTTTGTCCCCGTGTTGAACGAGTGCTACACCGCCACAGTAGACGGTCCGGCCCTTTGCAACGGCAAGCCCATCCATCCTTCAGAAGTTGCAACCCTCAAGAATGCCACCTTATTCACCGGACTGACCAAAGATATCGACGAACGGGCCATCGCCTTTTTCGGTGACACCGCCCGACAAGTCCACAAAATCCGCATCATAGGCACTGCGGCCATTGATGTCTGCCATGTTGCCTGCGGCCGTTCGGACGGTTATTTTGAAGCCGGCCTTTACCTTTGGGACATTGCCGCCGCCGGACTCATTGCCGAGCGGGCCGGAGCTCTTTGCACAGCCTATCCGCGCGATGAAGAGCATGGTTTACGCTTCCTCTGCACCACCGCACTCATCCACCCTGCGGCACGCAAGCTGGTCAAAAAACATTTTGGATAAAAATAATTCAGGATCACGAATCGCACGAATCTACACGAATAACCGATTAAAAAAAATTCGTGTCAATTCGCGCGATTCGCGATCTGCTAATTATGAAAAAGAAACAAAAGCCCGATTTGCACTATCTGTACGAAGCCTCCGTACAAGGAGTCGGAACAGATCTCGACTTCGCGGTGCGGATTTATAAAAACAAAAACGGGCGCAAGCCTAATGATTTGCGTGAAGATTTCTGCGGCACCGCCGCGCTCGCCTGCAACTGGGTCAGCCGCTCGCCTAAACACCGTGCGTGGGGCGTGGATATCGACCAGCCAACCATCGACTGGGGTATAAATCACAATGTGGCTCAACTCGACCCGACCGCCGGAACGCTGGAGTTACTCTGTGACGACGTAATGAAAGCCAAAACGCCGCCAGCGGATCTAGTCATGGCGCTCAATTTCTCTTATTGCGTTTTCAAAACGCGTGACCTGCTCGGCACATACTTCAAAAAGGTACATCAAACCCTTAAACAAGAGGGTTTATTCATTATCGATATCTACGGCGGCACGGAAGCAATCGATACGAAACTAGAGCCTCGAACGGTAAAAGCTTTCACCGCCTCAGACGGAACGAAAGTACCCGCCTTCAAATATATCTGGGATCAAGCGGAATATAATGTGATCGACCATCATGTGGTGAATTATATCCATTTCAAAATTCCGAGGATTGGAAAAATCGAAAAAGCATTCACCTACGACTGGCGCCTTTGGACACTTCCTGAACTCCAGGAACTACTGATCGAAGCTGGGTTTAAATCCGCCGAAGTCTATCTGCACGACTGGACCAAAGACGGTGAGTCCGATGATATTTACCGGCGCCGAACCCGTTACAAAAACGCTCTCGGCTGGGTCGCTTACGTCGTTGGAATTAAATAATTCTTTTTCAAGGTTTACATCGCGAAAATATCATCCGACAATAGAGTCGTCAAAAGAAAGGTGTCCTATGAAAATCTTAGCAACCGTTGATTTTTCGACTGCATCAGAGAGCATCCTGAGAGTCACAAAAACTTACGCCACTAAAATGAATGCAGAAGTTATTCTGCTCCATGCAGAACCGGTACATCCAGACCTCGACGAGGAAGACTACGACACCCGGCCCGAAGCCGTCCGCCTGAAAAAAGATGCCAAGGCTCTTGAAAAAGTCGGCGTCAAGGTTACTCCCGTTTTTATACAAGGTCCGGTTTGCGAAACAATCCTTAAGGCCGCCACCGAATACAAAGTCGAACTGATTATCACCGGCGCACATGGACATGGCGGAGCTCACTGCAGGTTGCCGATCGGTCATATCAGCGAATGCATCCTGCTCCGGTCAAAAGTTCCAGTACTAATAGTTCCAGAAACCCTCTGATTCTCAGCCCATTACCCCCCTGAAACCCCAGTTTGTTTTTTTGGGTATATTTGAAAAAATTCCCTTGCTTTTCAGGAACATTCTGAAATGCAACGGCCTATCGCCGAAACCCTGCAAAATAAGGGATTTTTGTGCGTTTTTTTAACTATTTTTCATAGCTTCTCATCCGCCGTTTCGGTAGGATGTTTTTCCTGCAATTTCAGGAGGAAAAGGAAGCCTATGTCAGACGAAACTATTGAGCAAAAACCAGCGAAATCTACCGGATACGACGCAGATCATATTACCGTTTTAGAGGGAATGGATGCCGTCCGTAAGCGACCCGCCATGTATATCGGCGACACCGGCGTCCGCGGATACCACCACTGCGTTTATGAAGTCGTCGACAACAGCATTGACGAAGCACTGGCTGGCTACTGCACTCATGTGGAAGTCGTGATTAACTCCAATGGTTCACTGACCGTCACCGACGATGGTCGCGGTATTCCAGTGGATATGCACCCGACTGAACATAAACCGGCCGTCGAAGTGGTTCTAACCAAACTGCATGCAGGTGGTAAATTCGATAACGATTCCTACAAAGTTTCCGGCGGGCTTCACGGCGTCGGCGTATCCTGTGTAAATGCTCTCTCTGAATGGCTGGAAGTTGAAGTCTGCCGCGACGGACAGGTTCACCACCAACGTTTCAAACGTGGCGTGCCAGCATCCAAATTAGAGGTGATCGGCAAAACCCAGAAGACCGGCACCAAGGTCACCTTCAAACTGGATCACGAAATTTTCACGCACGAAGGTTTCCAGTGGGATATTCTCGCCTCGCGTTTACGCGAACTGGCGTTTCTGAATCGCGGCGTGCGCATTCGTCTAACACAGGAAGAGCCGCAGCGCGAAGAGATCTTTGAATATGAAGGCGGTCTCTGCGAATTTGTGCGCCACCTAAATAAAGGCAAAGTGCCGATTCATCCGGACGTGATTTATTTTGAACGTGAAAAGGACGGCGTTACGGCTGAAATCGCCATGCAATACAGCGATTCATACAACGAGAGCATTTACAGCTTCGCCAACAATATCAACACGATCGAAGGCGGCACACACCTTTCCGGCTTCCGGAGTGCACTCACCCGCACCGTCAATCAGTACGCCAAAAACAGCAAACTGATCAAAGACGACAAGCAGGCCATGAGCGGCGATGATATCCGTGAAGGCCTCACCGCGATTATCAGCGTAAAAATTCCAAACCCACAGTTTGAAGGTCAAACCAAGACCAAGCTCGGCAACGGCGAAGTACAGGGAATTGTCGAAGCCATCGTCAACGAAGAGCTCGGCACCTACTTTGAAGAAAATCCATCCGTCGCCCGCGGCTTAATCGAAAAAGCCGTACTGGCGGCTCGTGCCCGCGACGCCGCGCGCAAGGCCCGCGATCTGACCCGCCGCAAGGGTGCGCTCGAAAGTGGCGGCCTACCCGGCAAACTGGCCGACTGCTCCAGTCGCGACCCCGCGCAGTGCGAACTTTACATCGTAGAAGGAGACTCCGCAGGCGGTTCCGCTAAACAGGGACGCGACCGTGAGTTTCAGGCTATCCTTCCGGTGAAAGGTAAAGTCATCAATGTCGAAAAAGCCCGTCTGGACAAAGTGCTGGCCAATGAAGAAATCCGCACCATGATCACTGCCATCGGCACCGGCATCGGCGCCGACGAATTTGATCTAGGTAAGTCGCGCTACCACACCATCGTCATCATGACCGATGCCGACGTGGACGGTGCGCACATCCGCACGCTGCTGCTGACGTTCTTCTACCGTCAAATGCCGCAACTGATCGAGGCGGGCTACATCTATATTGCCCAGCCGCCGCTCTATAAAATTAAGCGCAAAAAACGCGAGGAATACATTGAAAGCGACGCGCAACTCACCAGCATCCTGCTCGATCTCGGCTCCGAAGATCAAACCTTGGTTTGTCCTGCAGGCAATACCCTACTGACCTCTGCACAACTCCCCGAAGTGCTACAACTGCTGAGCGAGGTGGAACGCATTGCCCAGCAAATGGCCCGCCGAGGTGTCAATTTCGATGACTATATCAGCCGCTTAACCACCGACTGCCGTCTGCCCTCTTTCCGCGTCGAAATCGACCGCGGCGAAGGTGATCCGGAAGTTCACTACGTTTTCAACGATATCGAACTCCGTGCTCTGCGTGAGCAAACCGAGGCTTCGCTGGGCAAAGAGCTAGAAATTGCCGACTCACTGACTGGCGGCCCGGGATTCCGCTGGATGGAAATCCACACGGCGGAACGACTTGAAAAACTGATTGCCCAGCTAGATATCAAAGGCTTCCACGCCCGTTGCCTCTCGCGCCTCGAAACGCCGGAGTTTTATCTAGTCGACGAAAAAGACGAAAAGAAAGCCCTACACTCGCTACTGGAACTACTCACCGCCATCCGCGAACTGGGTCGCCGCGGCCTTTCAATCCAGCGCTACAAAGGTCTCGGAGAAATGAATCCTGACCAGCTGTGGGAAACCACGATGGATCCGGCCAAACGCAAAATGACCCGCGTAGTGCTCGAAGATGTTGTCAAAGCCGACCAGATGTTCACGATCCTGATGGGTGATGAAGTTGAACCGCGCCGCGAGTTCATCGAAAAGAACGCCCTCAACGTACAAAACCTTGATATTTAACGCACAGGAAACCGCACCATGATGAATACCCAACAACACCAGCGTATTGATCTGATCAATATTGAAGATGAAATGCAGCGCGCCTACATCGACTACTCGATGAGCGTAATCATCGGTCGCGCCCTGCCCGATGCCCGCGACGGCCTCAAGCCCGGCAACCGCCGCATTCTCTTCGCCATGAAAGAACGCGGCTGGAACAGCAGTAAACCATTCGTTAAATGCGCGAAGGTCGTCGGGGAAGTGATTGGTAACTATCACCCGCACGGCGACACGGCCGTTTACGACACCATGGTACGTATGGCTCAAGACTTCTCCATGCGTTGCATGCTGATCAACGGTCAGGGAAACTTTGGTTCGATTGACGGTGACCGTCCGGCGGCCTACCGGTACACCGAATGTAAACTGCTTCCGCTGGCCGAGGAAATGCTCGCCGACATTGATAAGAACACCGTCAATATGCGGCCCAACTTCGACGAAACCCTCATGGAGCCTACCGTACTCCCGGCACGTATCCCCAATTTGCTCATTAACGGTAGTACGGGGATCGCCGTCGGGATGGCCACCAACATTCCACCGCACAATCTGAGTGAAATAATCGATGGAACCATCCATCTGATTAAAAACCCCGATGCGAGTGTGGAAGATCTCTGCCAGTTCGTGAAGGGCCCCGACTTCCCGACCGCCGGCATCGTCCACGGTCTCGGCGGCATCAAGTCGATGTACCTCACCGGTCGCGGGCGCATTCGGATGCGCGGTAAAGCCGATATCGAGGAATTTGGCACCAATCGCGAGCGCATCATTATCACGGAAATTCCTTACGCAGTGAACAAAGCTTCTATGATCACCCGTATGGCTGAACTGGTTCGTGAAAAAAACCTTGAAGGTATTTCTGATATCCGCGATGAATCCGGCAAGCTCGGCATCCGCGTCGTTATTGAGCTCAAACGCGGAGCCATCGGCAAAGTAGTCCTCAACAACATTTACAAACATACGCAGCTGGCGAGTACCTTCGGCGCCATTATGCTGGCGATCGACAATGGCCGTCCGCGGATCATGAACCTCAAAGAGTTGTTGCAGTGCTTCATCAAGCACCGCTTTGAAGTGGTCACCCGCCGCACGCAGTTCGATCTCGATAAAGCCCGCGCCCGCGCCCACATTCTCGAAGGATTGCTCCTCGCTCTGGACAATCTAGACGAAGTAGTACGAATTATCCGTGCCTCCAAATCGCGCGAAGAAGCTCAAACCCGCTTGATTGAACGATTCCAGTTCAGTGAATTGCAGGTAAAAGCCATTCTCGATATGCGCCTTTACCAGCTGACCGGTCTGGAGCGTGAAAAAATTCAAGCCGAGTACGACGAATTGCAAAAGCTGATCGCCTACCTGATCGATCTGCTGGAGCACAAAGAAAAGCTCTATGATGTCATCAAAGAAGACCTAGCCGAAATCAAAGCCAAATACGGCGACGCTCGCCGGACACAACTTGAAATCGACGAAGGCGAAATCAATATGGAAGACCTCATCGCCGACGAGCCGTGCGTGATTACCCTTTCCAACACCGGCTACATCAAACGGGTGCCGGTCGACACGTACCGCCAGCAACGTCGCGGTGGCAAAGGCGTGATGGGCATGGAAACGAAAGATGAGGACTTTGTCGAACACGTCTTCACCGCCTCGACCCACGACTATCTGCTTTGCTTCACCGAAGCGGGTCGCCTGTACTGGCTCAAAGCCTACCATGTTCCGGAAGGCAGCCGTCAGGCGCGCGGCCGTGCACTGGCCAATGTCATCGAAATGGGTCCTGACGAAAAACTGGCCGCCATCCTCTGCGTTCGCGAGCTCGACGATGAGCAGCACAACCTGCTGATGGCGACGAAAAAAGGAATTATCAAGAAGACGGTTATATCGGCCTATAAAAATATCCGTGCTGGCGGCATCAACGCCATTAACGTGGACGAAGGCGACCGCCTGCTCGGCGTACAGCTCACCGGCGGAAAGGATGAGATCATCCTTAGCATGCGCAACGGCAAAGCAATCCGCTTTAACGAAGAAGATGCTCGACCCATTGGACGCACCGCTCGTGGCGTAAAAGGCGTAACGCTCGAAGGCGACGACGAAGTCGTCTCCATTGAAGTCGTTAATACCGCAGCGACCATGATGGCGATCACCGAAAATGGTTATGGAAAACGCACCAACTTCGATGAATACCGCCTGCAAAGCCGCGGTGGTAAAGGCATCATCAGCATTCAGACCACGGAACGCAACGGCAAGGTCGTCAGCGCCCATGCGGTGACCGACGAAAACCGCATCATGCTGATCTCGCAGAATGGACAGATGATCTGTATCGGCGCCAGCGATTTGCGCATCATTGGACGCAATACGCAGGGCGTTCGCCTGTTCAATCTCACTGAAGGCGACAAGATTGTCTCCGCCGCCGTACTCGATCCGGAAGTCGAAACAGAAGACGTAGAGGTCGTTGAGGACACCGAAAACACGGGGACTTTAACAGAAACAACTGAAGCTCCTGCCGAAGCCACAGAAACACCGAACGATGAAACTGCTGAATAGCATTTTCCAAACATTGGAAATCAGGCTTCTTCACTTTAAACTCACCGGGTCTTCACAGACATACCCAGCATGACTCACGAGAAGATGCCCTGAGGTCGCTTCGCGCAACTCGTCATCGGCAAAAATATTTTTGCCAGCGAGACTCTTGTAGCAGACAGCTGAATTGATTATTTCTGAATTATGGTTCGGAAAAATACGGCGGAAGAATCCGGAAACGATGGCGGTTGATATAGAATATGCCCGTGTTGGTTGGTGGTGAGTTGCGTATCGGAAACGGAGTGCCAATCCACCAAATTGGTTGAGCATTCAAACGTAATGTTTAGATCTAAAGCCGGAGAGCGTTTGCGCAAACAAAAGCGAGGCGGCGAAACGGAAGCATCAACCTCCACAAGACGTTGTGCATCAACCGAAGCAGGATCGGTTCCCAAAAGATACTCTGCGAGCGTTGATAACCCATCGCGATCTTGATCAGAATTCGGATCGACAACAGAAGGCGCTGTGCAGCGAAGCCACTCCTCATAATTTTCGGGAATACGAAGAGATAGTGCGGCCATTCCGGTTCGCAGGTTTCCATTCAGGTGAGTAAAGTCCCCGCTAGCGAGAAGGGCGTTTTGTTGAGGCCAATACATCAAACTAGAATAGGTGCCCAACGAGCTTCGGTTCGCACGTGTTGCATCAACCCAATTTGTTCCGGAACGAATCAATGTCAGCCCGGAACATTCGGGAATCGCACGCAAGGCGATTGGCGATTGGAACGCAGGGTCGCGACTGCCGTCTTTGCGAAACAACATGATTTGTTGGCCGACACCAGACCGAGTGGAGCTCGCCAATGCCGCAAAGGCACCACCGGGCAATGGATAGACTCCGTGGAAAGTGGGTTCGGGATCGCTCGGCCAATCCACCGGAACACACTCATCCGTATCCGGCTGCCAAAGAACGTGCGACACTGAATTCGTTTTATATAACGAGAGAAAAACAGTCCCGTTGTCCAATTCCGTCCGCAATTGAAATGAGTTTTCAAATGGAAGTTGTTTTTCAAGTATTCCATCTGCCGAATAAAGGTTACCACCCATGATAAATCGACCATCTCGCAATAGAAAAACAGACCCTAAATTATAACCAGACAATTGCTTAAATGTGGGATCTTTCGTGCCATCCGATAAGATGCGAAAACAAACCCCTTGATAAACATCCCCGGCCGGATAGGAGTAATAAATAAGAATTTTTCCATCGGCAAGAGGGCTGAAGCCAAACGAACCACCACCGGGCACGGGCACATCCCCGCCGCTGCCTGCTATAACAAAAGCCCCAGCATGAGGGATGAAACGTGGTGAGTCGGGGCAGATGGTTCCGTCTGGTGCC
>JBBQSL010000115.1:0-10989 GCA_038213895.1 Kiritimatiellales bacterium
GGCTATACGGTAGCGCTTAGGCCCAGCTTTTTTGGTCGGGCGGCGAAGCGGTTTCTTACGCATTGATCGGCGAATTCTCATTTTTATTCTCCAAAGGCTTATCGTTTTTAAACGAGCGGTGTAAGCTACACAGGCTTTTGGTGCGAATCAACTTAAAAGATGAGGATTTTCACCACCGCTTCGGAGCTGTTTAATTTCAGACAAGGTGAATCCCATTTATCGGTGTCATTAAATGGCAATACAAAAATGTAAATATTAATTAATAAAATACAAAAAAGTTGTAATAAAACCTATATATATTCAAAATGGTTTCAATTTATATAATACATAATATATTAATCATTAACTAGTTATAAAAATAAATTATATTAGGCATGTATTTTGCTATACAAAAAAAGTCCGCGACGATAGCGGTAAATCTGCATCCGAGGCTGGATTAATGCACGGGAGAGGAACGGGTGGCCATCGGTAGAGATTTAAAGATATGTGTAAGAGAGGTTCGCAAGGGGAGAAGGGCCTTCATTCGCATATAAAGTTACCAACTGAAACAATAAGCAAGAGGGAGAAAACGATAATGAAGAAGAAAGTAATTATGATGACCATGGCAGCCTTGGCTGCAGGAGCTGTCCGTGCGGCGGATGTGAGTGCTACGGCGGATTTTGCCAGTGCCTATATCTTCCGCGGTGTTACCTATAACGACGGGCTTGTATTTCAACCCGGCGCAAAAATATCCGGATTTCCAATTCCGGAGCAATACGGTTCTATCGCGGTCGGAACCTGGGCGAATTATGATATAGCGGATTATGGTGGCGCACTGAAACAGAATGAGTTTTCAGAAGTCGACTACTACGCCACCTACACCTTGCCGGTGAAAGTGGTCGATCTGAGCACGACGTACACGGAGTACACCTATCCGCATGGCACGAACGCCGACCGCGAAGTGGCCTTCGCTATCGGTAAGGCGATCGGCACAAGCGGACTTTATCCTTCGATCACCGTTAACTACGGGTTGGATGGAGCTCCCAAGGAAGACTGGTACATCCTGAGCGGTTTCGACTACACCAAGGCGCTGACGGATGCGCTCACGTTTTCTGCCGCACTGAAAGTCGGCTACCAGATTGACAATGAAGGTTCGGACGGATTCAAGGACGGGTTGGCTAAAGTCGGTCTGAGCTATGCGCTAACCAAAAACTGGGCGATCAACGGATCTTTGAACTACGTCGCACAGTTGGATGATAAGGTGTTGCCTGACACTCCGGCCGGAGAGCCGTCCACCAGCGGTGTCTTTGGTTACGATACGCCGTTTTTTGCGATGCTTGGCCTGTCCTGTAATTTCTAAAATAAGTTCATTCAAAAAGAGGTGCGGATCCCCTTCGTACCTCTTTTTGCATTTGGATTTTTAAGAAAGTTATTTATACTATCGTAAGCTGAATAGATGAATTGAGAAAAGCACCTCGGAATTACGTGGTGCTTTTTTGGGACAATTTTAATAGCAGTTGCACTTTATGATCGCAGAAGATCGGTGTGACGAGAACGTGACAAACTGGGAATCTACCGTATGAAGAAATTTCGCTGGGGAGTTATAGGGTGTGGACTGATTGCCCCTAAGTTTTTCCAGGCTTTGGAAAATACCGGTGAAGGACAGGTCGTCGCGGCTGCGTCCAAGTCGATGCACCGAGCCAAACGGCTTCAGAAGAAGCTGGGCATTGAGCACGTCTACGACAGTTATGAGTCGATGCTTCAACAAGAGACGCTCGACGCGGTGTACATTGCGAATACACATGCCGAACATGCTGCGGCGGCAAAACTCTGTCTGGAGCGCGGGCTTCCGGTGCTGATAGAAAAAGCCTTCACCCGCAACGCCAAAGAAGCCGAAGAGCTGATCGTGTTGGCCCAGCAGAAAAATCTTTTTCTGATGGAAGCCATGTGGACACGGTTTAATCCGTCGTCGGCAAAAGTCCGCGAATTGATTGCCGCTGGTGTGATTGGGAACGTGCAGCATCTGCGGGCAGAATTTTGTGTATGGATGCCACCTTCGATGAAAACTATGCCGTGGAACCGGATGTATAGTCCGCGACTGGCGGGCGGTGCATTGCTGGATATCGGCGTCTATCCGATCGCTTATGCCCGCATGATCTTCGGCCAGCAGCCTGCTAGGATTAGCAGTTCGGCGAAAATGGCGTGGACTGGCGTCGATGTCACAGAAGAATTTGTTTTTGAATATTCCGGCGGACAGAAGGCGGAGCTGTCTGCTTCATTTCGCGAGGCGCGTCCCCGCGATGCGGTGATTACCGGAACACTGGGCACGATCCGTGTTCCGCATTTTTCGCACACCGACCAGGTGCTCCTGATTCGTAACGGAGAAGAGGAGTTGTTCGAATGCGCCGCCAATGGCTTCGAACACGAAATCCGTGAAGTCCACCGTTGTCTGCGCGAAGGCCTGATCGAAAGCCCCTTGATGCCGCTCGGTGAAACGCTCGAGACCATGCGCACCATGGACACGCTTCGCGCCCAGTGGGGCCTGAAATATCCGGGCGAATAATACGGAATTAATTTAATTCATATCAATTACTTTAAACATAAAGGCACTAAGTACACAAATCTTTGTGCTCTTCGTGTCTTGAGCGTAAGCGGGTGTTTAAATATTATTTAAGTTAATGGGGTATTAGACCTTCGACTATAGGCCAGCAAACGGATTGGCTGAAAATCCGCGCGGCGGTTGTGATCGCGGAGCAGGGCGGGCGTTTCCTTGCGGCGCGGCGGATTTAGCCTGGGATTTTCCGCCGTCTTTCCGAGCGGTCAGCGAGATTCGTTTACGGTCGATATCGACTTCCAGCACGCGCACCGTAATCCGGTCACCGGCCTGAACGGCTTCGGACGGATCTTTGATAAAGCGGTCGCATAGTTGGGAGATATGAACCAGTCCGTCCTGATGTACGCCGATATCGACGAACGCGCCGAAGGCGGTGACGTTGGTGACGATTCCTTTTAGTTCCATGCCTTCTTTTAGATCGTTCATGGTCATTACGTCATCGCGGAAGCCGACTTCTTCAAACTGCTCGCGCGGGTCGCGACCCGGCTTTTTCAGTTCGTCGACAATGTCCTTCAGCGTCAGCTCGCCAACGCTGTCGGTTTTATATTTTTCAATTTTTATCTTACTGACGATCTCAACGTGGCCGACCAGTTTTTCTAGCGGTTCGCCGAGATCGGCGGCGATCTGTTCGACCAGCTTGTAGCGCTCGGGATGAACCGCGGAAGCATCGAGCGGATTGGTGCCGCCGTGAATCCGCAGGAAGCCGGCAGCCTGCTCGAAGGCGCGCGGTCCAAGGCTTGGAACTTTCGTTAATTCCTGGCGGCTCTTAAATGCACCGTGCTCGTTGCGGTAGGTAACAATCTTTTTGGCGAGACTTTCGCCGATACCGGCGACGCGCGAGAGTAGCGGCGCACTAGCGGTATTAAGTTCGACGCCGACGTGATTCACGCAGCTGACGACGACTTCGTCGAGCTTGTCCTTGAGTAGTTCCTGATACACATCGTGCTGGTACTGGCCGACGCCGATGGATTTCGGATCGGTTTTCACCAGCTCGGCTAGCGGATCCTGTAATCGGCGGGCGATGGAAATTGCGCCGCGGATCGTCAGGTCAAGATCGGGGAATTCTTCGCGGGCGATTTCCGACGCGCTGTAGACGGAGGCACCGGCTTCGCTGACGGAAACGACGCTGATATCCTTCTTCTTCATCAGCACGAGCAGTTTCTTCACGAATGCTTCAGTTTCGCGTCCGGCGGTTCCGTTGCCGACGGCGATGGCCTGTGGCGGGTGCTTCTCAATAAAACGCGCCAGCGCGATTTGCGCCTGCTGGGTTTTCTCTGCGCCCTGTTCGGGATAGATCGTCACCGTGTCGAGATATTTGCCCGTCGCGTCGACCGCTACGCATTTACAGCCAGAGCGCAGACCGGGGTCGATGCCAATGATCGACTTTTCGCCGTAGGGCGCGGCCAGCAGCAGACTGCGCAGATTTTTGGCAAAAACTTCCACGGCGGCGCGGTCGGCTTTCATTTTCATTTCAACCGACACATCGATTTCGACGCTCAGTGTCAGCATGCACTTGTAGGCATCTTGAACTGCTTTTTCCAGCTCGCCCGCGAACGGGGAGGCGGGATTCAGATCGCAAAGCTCTTTCATCCGCTCAACCTGCTTGTCCGCATCGATAATCAATCGGCGACGCAGTTCGCCTTCGGTCTCGCCGCGACGGATGGCCAGATAGCGGTGTGACGGAATATCGGCGATTGCCTGACTGAAGCTGAAATAATCTTTGTACTTGGAGGTTTCCGGTTTGGCATCGGCTTTGACCGGCTCGGAGGCGATCATTCCGGTTTTAAAATAGGCATCGCGGATTAGTGCGCGGACGGCGGCTTTTTCGGCGACCTGCTCGGCGACAATGTCGCGTGCGCCGGCCAGTGCCTCTTCAGTCGAGGCGACTTCCTTTTCGGCGTTAATGTATTTTTCCGCCTCGGTCGCGGGGTCGCTTTCCAAGGATTGGAAAAGAATCAGTTCGGCTAGCGGTTCGAGACCTTTTTCCTTGGCGATGGTGGCGCGGGTGCGGCGTTTCGGCTTATAGGGCAGGTAAAGGTCTTCGAGCTCGGTTTTGGATACGGTTCTATAAATTTTCTCACGCAACTCGTCGGTCAGTTTGCCCTGTTCGCCGATCGAGCTTAGAATGGTCTGGCGGCGCGATTCCAGCGTATTGTAGTAAGTCAGCTTTTCCTGGATGTTCAGAATCTGGACTTCATCGAGATTGCCGTGGGCTTCCTTACGGTAGCGGGCGATGAACGGCACGGTACCGCCTTCGTCGAAAAGTTTGGCAACGGCGGCCACTTGGCGCGGGCTGATATGGAGATCGGCGGAGGCGAACGGGACGGGATCGAAAAGCGGCAGTTCAGACATAGGTAGTTTAAATCCTCGGGTTAAAAATCAGCCGCCCATGGTCTTGAAAACCGCTCGTCAGGTCAAGCCGTTCCAATGATTGGAAAAATTTAACCGCGAAAGCACGCTTAGAGGGCAGAGAATCATAAATAAAAAGAGGCGGTGCTTTTATTGCACCGCCTCTGAAAAAGTGGATATACGGGCTTTGCCGTATTTCCTTAGGTGACCCGCAAGGGGTCAATTTACCATTTACAGCCAAATGACCAGGAGATGGGGCTGCTGAAGCAGCTGCTGTAGATGCTCTTTTTCGAAAAAAAGTATCCTGAGCTTTTACGCCGTCTGGTTTGGCTTTTGTTTGTTTTGTTTATATTCATGTTTTTCTCTTTCCTATCCTATTCTGTGATGAATTTTTCGTCCGACTCTTTTCACCAGAGCTTTGCAATTGCGCCCCAGTTGCTTGAAGTCGATCTGAATATTAAGCAACGCATAATCATGCGGCTCAAATCCGAAACCATATGGAATCATCTTCATTCTCCTTTTACTGTTCTGACAGCCCTATTGCTGCCTCTGATTTCTTCCTTGCCAACCTTTGGAAAAGAAAATCTTGCATCCTTTCTACTATATATCGCCGGAATGTCAATAGGGTGAATGTTAGAAATTTATTAGAATACGATAGAGTTTAAAATCATACGTTGTCGTTTATTACGTTATTTCGCATTAAACATTAGTAATATGATAATGAATTAAACGCTCAGTTAACCGTGTCCGATAACCCCTTTAATGCGGGCGTATGGGTTTTGGAATGATTACTGCGGGATGATGAGTTGCGGTTTCAGGAAGCAGGTGGTTTGCGGCACATCCGGATTTTTGATTCGAAGCATTAGAATTTCTATTGCCTGTCGACCAATTTGCTGGCTGAAGATTCTGATTTTTATCGGCTCAGGATTCATGTGCTGAACGCAGACGTTTGCATCACCGGCAATCATGAGAACATCTTTCATTGGTATGAGGTCACGCTTAGTTAATTCGCCATGGATGTAGACCCCCAGATCATTTGCAACAAACAGGCCATCCGATCGCGGGTTGAGGCGGCAGAGTGAGTCCACTAGAGTTGCGGCTATGCCAGCCATATCTGCCTGCTGTGTTTTCGGGTTAAAAGGCTGAGGCGTGGCTAATGGTGTACATGAAATTCCGCTTTGGTTGGCATGGCTTAGAAAGCTGTCTGCGCGAGACTTTGAGTATTCAAAATGGCTGGATGTCTGCGCATAACTGATGGTGCATAGGTTGCGGCACCCCTGTTCGACAAGGTACTCGAAGGAAAGTTCGCCGGCGAAGGCGTGGTCGGGCTGAACGCGGTCACCGAAATCAACGGAGCCGGACTGTAGCAACCATACGACCGGGAACTTCCTGAGATGATCACAGACGGATCGGCTGGGGGTCGGGCCGTGAATGAGAATGCCGTCGATTTTTCCATTCAGTAGAGCCGGGGGGATGGTTTCGTCGTCATTGATATGGGCGACGGTCAGGCTTATTCCGATTTTCTGCAAAGCTTCGGTGATACCGAGCATTAGATGCTGTCCCGTGTTGCTTAACTGTTGTTCTTTGCCAGCAGTCCAGATCATCACGACATTCCCGTATTTTAACGCGGGGGAAGAGCGTACGACTTTGCGCCGCTTGCGCCGCGAGGGATCATAGCCGGACTCCTTCATCACCTTTTGGATTTTTTTACGGGTCTCCTCGCTGATAAACCCGTTTTCGTTAATCATGCGCGAAATGGTTGCTGTGGATACCCCTGCTTTATTAGCTAATTCTTTTATGGTCATGCTTTTAACCTATATGATGATTCAATTAAAATGGTGTATGTATGTTACATAAGGGGTTGAGGTTGTCAATTCATGTAATGTAATGGAACATCGGCGAATTAATGAAGCTAGAGAATGTAACCAATTGAGATTATCCATATTGAAATTTCGGTTAGCCACAAAAGATCGCAGAGATTTCAAAGAAATCTTTTGTGTTCCGTAAGATCTCTCGTGGCAGAAATATTCGCGTCCATTGGTGTTTTTTTGCGGTTTCAATTTTTGAGCCTGATTTGTTTCGGGTTTAACGCCAGAAGGCCCACCACGGATTCTTTGAGAAATCGAGGTTGAGTTTTTCGCCGCCGTATTCGATGTGGATCTTGCCGCTCTTGTATTCGGATTTGAGAGTCGGACTGTCGAAGGTCATCGGGTAGCTGTAGTCGATCGGCTGGCCTCCAATAGTTGGAATCTGTGGCGCGCCAGCGCTGAAAACGATTTCTTTGGCGTTTGCGCCGCATCCGGTGTAGACGAGAATGTTGTCGCCCGGCACGACGGTTTTATAGAGCGCGATCGGGTTGTCGAGCACATCGGCCATGAAAGCCTCCAGTGTTGCGTAGTCGGCTTTGCGCCCGGCTTCGATAATGACCGGCGTATGTTTGTCTTCCAGCAGCAGAATGGATTTATCTTCGCTCCATGTGTAGCAGTCGGTACGCAGTTTGACGGTCGGCGCATCGTCCGGCGCATTGAAGAATACCTGATTGCCGTCGGTCTTTTTCTTGTGTTCCTTCTCGTATTTTTCATCCCACAAAACCGGTCGGACGGCGGCATAGGCGTTGCCGCTTTGCACAAAGATCCAGCCGTTGGTTTCCATACGCCGATCCCATTTGCTGCCGAACCAGATTCCGACGGGCTGATCGTAGTCGGCATTCACCGGGTACCACTCGGGGTGAACGGCGTACCAGCGGCGGGACTGCTGGACGATCAGAGTCTGCTCGTGCTGCGCGGTCTGATACATCGCTTCCAGCTCGTAGGCATCCTTTTTCTCTGGCTTGCTTTCTTTTTCAGGGAGGCAAACCGGAACAATCCGGGCATTGGGAGATTGGGCAAAGGTCATGCCGTGCCAGCGCCCGCAGATGCTGAGGTGGGAGTGGACAGCGGACGGATGATCCATCTGCGTGCCAAGCGTGTAGTCGGGGGTGACATAAGTGCTTTTCAGGAAGCGTGCGTCGGTATCGACCACCAGCGAACGTTCAGTGCCCAAGGGGCGGGGGAGCACATTGTTTTCTTCGCCGATGCCGCGGGCTTTGTACGTGTAGCAGCCCATGCCTTCGCGGTCGAGCACCATGCTCCAGACGACAGAAGGTAGCTTGTAGTCGTTGATCAGGTTCCAGTACCACCAACAGGCGGCGTTGGCTGGTCCGCCGAGATGGAAGCCGATCAGATTCGGCGTCGCATTGCCTTCGAAGACGGTATGGTGATGACGGGTTTTTGGACCGCCGCGCACGCCGGAGATGGAAACCTGCGCCCACTCCGCCCAGTAGAGGGTTATAAAATTATCGATTGTACCATGCAGTTCGCTGTCGCCGCCGTATTGATAGGCCAGATCCACAAAATTCAAGGTATGTTTGCTGTAGCCGCATGCGCCGTATTCAAGAAAGAACCCGCGCTCGGTGCGTTCGCGAAAGTAGGTTTTCAGAAAAGCGAGCCAGACTTCGTAATGGTCTTTGGCATTGTACTGCTTGCCGTCAGCCAGATTGGCGCGTCCGCCGCCGTAGCGGGTTGCGGGATCGATGCCCGGGCCATAGTAGCCGGCGTGGCCGTAGTGGTAGCTGCCGCCGAATCCATAGTCAGGATAGATGCGGTCTTTATAGTCCGGCTCGTTCATGAAAATACGCGCAGTAACCAGATTGCAGACCTTGGCGTTGAGGTCGTGGTTTTCGCTGCCGTCCAGATACCAAGTACTCTGGCGCGCCCAAGCGATATCGTTCTTGGCGGCGGTGCGCTCCCACAGCGTTTCGAGCAACAATTTTTCTGTGGCGGGGGTCATGCGCCCGGGAAACTTTCCGCAGCGGGTAGAGAAGAAATAGTAGAAGCGGCAGTAGAGCGGCGTTTCCAGCAGGCCCCACGCGTTGGCATCGGAACTTTTTTTCAGCTCGTCGATCAGTATCTGGTTGGCCGTTTCTAGATCTTCGTTAAGCATCATTTTTGCAAAGGCGCTCACGACGGGGAAGGCGTCTTTTCGGGCGGACTGCCGGAACGCGGCCTCGACCCGCGCGGCGCGGCTGGCTTCGGCCTCGGCCATGCGCTGGGCGATGGTTTTATCGGTTACACCGATGACCGTTTTGCCATTTACGAAGCGCACGCCGTCGAAATGGATACGGGCTTCTTTACTAAACAGGGCTTCAAACTCGCAGAGTTTAACCTGAGTCCAGTCGAACCCGGCGGCCGCTTTTAAGCGGTTGAGCGGCAGGGTCAGCTCTTTCCATTTGCCGCCGGTGCCTGTACCGGAGAGTTCTCCCGCGGCTTCCAAACCTTGGAAATCGACCAGTTGGATTTTCCAAACATTGGAAACGTCTTTATCCTGCACGTTGATCCATAGATGGAGGCTGTGTTGCGGGGAGAGTTTCCAGATTTCGCCCCAGAGCCCGGCGACAAATCCGAAGCGCGGCAGCATGCCTGCGGCAGCGGGTTTATAAAGAACACTCAGGTCGCCTTCGACGCGGTCTGCGTGATCCAGCTCAAAACCTTTAGCTGTATAGTTGACGTTCTGCCGGGCGGCCAGAAACGAATCCACATGCTGCCCCTGCGGTACGGCCCCGAACAGTCGGGCTTCCTCGTCCCAGAAATCAAGCGATTTGTCGGTAGCGAGGCAGAGCGCCGCCGCGGAGAGGGTGAGCCAGATCAATAGATGTTTCATATGCTTCCTTTTAGTTTTTTTGATCTGTTGGAGGCACTGCAACAGGCCAATTGCCATTATCCTGTTGTTAATTATCCTGTAAAAATTGTTTTATTTCCGTTTTTTTCATGATTTATCGCCTTTAGTAAGTAAAATCCGTCTTAGTACATGTAATTACATAAAAATCGGCTTTATTTTTTGATCTGTCAAGAAGCCTTTGATTTTTTGTCGGTTATTGGCACTAAAGGCAATGTTTTTGATCCGTCTTTACCGGGTTAAGTTGTCTGTATCTTAGGATAAAATTTGCGGGTTAGAAAATATTTGACATGTTTTTAAAATGTAGTAACCTATGAAAGTTACATGGAATAAATCTATGTGATGTGGGTGAAAATAAATTGCTCTCACGTGGTGTGTTAAAAAGTGCGATGAAATCGCGGAAAGAAAAAGGAGACAAGATGAAGATAAGAAATGTGCTATCAGCAATGGCAATTATGTTGTTGGTTGGGGTTTCTGCCGCATTCGGCAGTGTAGCGGCTGTTAATTTTGGTGCGGATTATGCCTCTGCGAATATCAACGCTTCTGGAGCGCTTGTGGTTTCCAGAGCGGTTGCCGACTTCGATGGAAGTAGCGACGACCGTGTCGGTTCCATTGCTTTCGGCACGGAGTTTTCGCCGCCGAATTCTGTAAACTGGAACACGCCCGCCGGAAAGTCGGGTGGAGTGATCAAATACGGAACTAGTGTGGCGAACATTAACTCTGCAACTGATCCGTCGCTGGGCGTCAACCGCATCAGTACGGCGGATATCATCCAGGCAGGTAACGGGGCAGGCACAACAGCCATGCGCCTGGCTTCGGCCTGGTACTGGGAAAAAGCCAGTTTCTTAAACGGGGCGAGTGCCGCGTCCGGTCTGGCCTTTACAAATGCAGCTTCATCGCTGTCGGCCTATTTTAACAACGGCGGCACCCCGACCACCGGATTTTCCCGCAGAGGAAATTTTTTGGTTGAGAACGGATCGACCTGGTATATTTCCGCAGATGAGTTCGGTAGTACAGGTGGTTCGTTTGCAATTAACGCGGCGACTGCGCAGTGGTATGTTTTCGACCCGGCTGCGGGAACGCTATTCTGGGATCGCGCAGCTATGGGTACGGCGGTTTCTGGTAGCACCTTTACCAACATTCAGGCAATGGGATTGTATGTGCAGCATGAGCTGATCAATGGAACGACCATCAATGCAGCCCTCCAGGGTTTCAGCTCATTTCAGGCCACGGTGATTCCTGAGCCAGCGACGATCGGAATGCTGGGTCTGGGCGCCGCTGCGATGCTGTTAGTCCGTCGTCTAAGAGGATAGTTGGTGTTTCGAAAAACAGCC
>JBBQSL010000116.1:0-10861 GCA_038213895.1 Kiritimatiellales bacterium
TAAAAAGAAACAGGCGGCGGAGCAATTTTACGGTGCGAAAGGCGAAATTGCATGGGGTCATCAGATCCGCTCCTACGTCCTGCAACCCTACACGATGGTCAAAGATCACCGCACCGACGCGCAAACTGGAAACACCCAGAGCGTCCTCGACGGTAATTTGGCTCTGTTTATTGAGGCCTACCTTAAGAAGAGGAAGGGGTAGGATTGTTGGATTACTGGATTGCTGGATTAATCCTAAATAGGAAAATAGAACCGCGAATTAACCTAGCGCGGCAAAGCCCCAACCAAGAATTTTAACAAAATCATGGACGACAAAATTATTCCCAACAGCCGGATATGGGAGAATTTATTATGATTTGAACCACTTCGTTATTTTCGTTCGTAAATTATCCGTCGCTTCGCTTGGGGTCGCCAATTATTTTGTCGGGAAATAGACCCTGTTAAGTTATTATTAGTCAGCTGGAGCAGGTAACGGTTGAAATGTTGTATTTTGTGATTTTGTAGGACGGGCTTCTCTGTATTCAGAGGGCCTGTTCCCATAACGCGCCCCCGAATACGGGAAGCGCGTCCTACACGCGAGTCGAACGGTGCCTCATTCGTGGTTTGGTCATTTCCGTTTCTGGGTTACTTGATTGCTGAGGAGAAAATAATGAGCGAAGAACGCAGAGGAATGAAGCGCGGGTATGAAAAACTCCGCGTCTGGCAGGTTGCGAAGGCGCTTTACGTTCTGACCTGGAAGCTTGAAAACGGACTTAAGAAACTGGTCGAAAG
This sequence comes from Kiritimatiellales bacterium, assembly GCA_038213895.1. Lineage (GTDB taxonomy): Bacteria > Verrucomicrobiota > Kiritimatiellia > Kiritimatiellales > Tichowtungiaceae > Tichowtungia. The sequence continues at coordinate 772 of JBBQSL010000116.1, forward strand.
CCTTCAGGAAAAAAATCCAGCGGAGTGGAGCGACACGTTTCTCGTCAAAGAGAGCAACGAGGTTTACAGAACCACAGCGGACAATTTCGAGTACTCATAATCCATCTATCCCCTAATCCACCCATTCAATAATCCATTAATCCGATTTTTTATGAACATTTTAGAACAAATAATTGCCAACAAACGGCGCGAGATCGAGACTCCGGGCTATTTCCAAACCTTGGAAACGGTGGTCGAAAATCTTCCGCATGTCGGAGCGACTTGTATGGACTGTGACGGGCAACCCGCTCGGCACCCCACGCCTGATTTTATTACGGCGTTACGATCGGCTCCAGTCGGCTTGATTGCTGAAGTGAAGCGGCAGTCGCCATCCGCCGGGCCGATCCGCGAGCCGTTTAACCCGGCGGAAATTGTCCGAGCCTATGAGGCGTCTGGTGCGCAGGCTATTTCGTGTCTGATGGACGCAAAATATTTCGGTGGGGGCGAGGCTCAGTGGCAGGCCGTATGTGCGGCGACGAAACTGCCGATGCTCTATAAAGAATTCGTCATTGATCCACGGCAGATTTTTCATGCTGAGGCACTGGGCGCGTCGGCTGTGCTATTGATTGTTGCTGCGCTCAGCGATGCGGAGCTTAAAAAATTTATCCGACTAATTGAAGCCTCTGGTATGACTCCGCTGGTTGAGGTGCATACGGCGGAGGAGATGAAACGGGCTGTCGATGCTGGAGCGAATTGTATCGGCATCAATAACCGCAATTTGAAGACCTTTGAGACGCGGATTGAAACCACGCTAGAACTGCGCAAGTTTGCGCCAAACCACTGCACCCTGATCAGCGAAAGTGGAATCCGCACAGCGGTGGATGTTCAAACGCTGAAAGAAGTAGGAATTTCTGCTGTTCTGGTGGGCGAAAGCTTATTGCGACAGGCGGATATTGGCGCGGCGGTTCTGAAACTCATGAACTAATTGCAGTTTACGCTTGAAATACAAAGTCTGCTGATTATTCTCTCACTCTCTTTTCTGCGGGGGCGTAGCTCAATGGTTAGAGTGCCAGCCTGTCACGCTGGATGTTGCGGGTTCGAGTCCCGTCGCTCCCGCCACTCTTTCGGGGTTAGAACTAACGTTTTAACCCCATTTTTATTGGTCGAAATGAATACCACCCTTCGAAGACCCCGTTTTGATAGCGTGTGATGATTTGGGATGAAAACTGGGGCCAACCGGAAAGAAACTGGTTGGATATTCTTTTTTTGAAGTTCTCCCTCTAAAAGATATTGAGCCTTTTCCTTGTTCCCACCGAAGGTAAAGAAGGCCTCTTCGAAAAGACCGGATTTTTTAAGACTGTATCCAGATCGTTTTTCAGTTCTTTGAAGGCCTGCTCGACTTCGGTGAGCACGATGTACTGTTTCCACAGATCTTCAGGATTGCCTGCCGTGAGGTTAGTCCGCAGCAGATAGGTTCCTTCGCCCCGTCGGGCTTTGCGCAGTTTCTTGCGGTTCATTTTGCCGTACTGCTTTTCGATCTTCCGCAGGAACTCCGGCAGCGTGGTTTTATCCGAGGTGTTGCCGGGCATCACCTCGTAGGCGACGGGCAAGCCTTCGTTTTCCGGTACGTCGCACTCGAAGTACGTGCTGGTCAGGTCGTAGAGCAACACATTGTACGAGGCGTTGAACAACAGGCTCCAACTGGTCTTTCAAGAAGGAGAACAGTTTGATTCGCTTGTGGCACTTCATTTGCCGCCGGGCCGCAGTTCGTCAACGACGATCAGCACTTGATGCTGTAAACGAAAGCTTCTTTCACCGGTGATCTGAAAATCGACTTTGAACACACCCAGCTTGATGCTGAAACGCGCGGGGTGAACATCCTTTATATTCAGACCACCGGTAGTCAATGACGATCCGTTCTAAAATCGTCGTCCGCCATGCGCATTCCCGCGCATTCTCTGCTGCTTGGGAATCGGCGGGCTTTCCAAATAGAGTCCGAACCATTCGTCGCCCAATCCATCATTCGAGAACTGGTTATCTTTGCAATTTGAAAGCTGCTCCCAGTTATATGCAAGGGTCTTATCGGCCGTAATTTCTTTGGCTTTCACCAATAGTTGGCGTGCTTTTTCACTCTCACCTTGTTTCATATAGACCCAAGACATCAGCGCATAAAGCAAGGTTCCCCGATTTCCACGAAACCATTTCACGCGCCGCTTGAAGGTTTTTTCGAGACCTTCCAAATCACCGTTTTCATACTGTCGAGCCATTTTCATGGCAATTAACATAGGCTCCATCATTACGGGCCCCGTAAAGAGTCCTGCGGTCGCAAGAAGTTGATCCACCTCTTCAAATTTTTTCAGCTGGTAGAAAAACTGCAGGCGCATGGTGTCAATCTGACGCCCCATGAACAAGTTCCATTTTTTATAAGGCTCAAAGCGTTTAGTAAAGGCGAGTGCTTCCGTAAGAAGCGTCTTCTGGTCGGTCTCCAGCTGACGCTGGATCTGTTTGATGTTCCCGCCGGGTCTCGTTTGAAACAATTGAATTTTCCGGCTCACCTGCTTCTGTCCATTCACGAGTTTCTCTTGAAGTTCATCCTGGACTACCTTAATTTTTTTCCGGACAAAATAACCGATTCCGAATTGCACAATAAGGAATCCGGCAATTCCCGCAGCCGTGGCTGACCCCGAACCAGCATGCGAAATGACGCAGGCGACAACCGCTACGGTAGAAACAATCACTGAAATAAGCAAAGCAACCATTGGTTTACATCCTTCTGTTTAAAAATTCATTACGTTGCGCATAGTACATAGCTGGCGGAAAAAGTCACAGGACATTCCCCATTTTTTGAGGCGTAATTTGCGTAACCCAAGGATATCAAGCTCTCTGAGATCGCCCGATCATGAAACAGACGTACCATCTCGAAGATATCCGGTTGTTGAGTTGGCAGAGGCTAAAAAAAGGGGCTCTCCAGTTTGACTTAAAAATAGTGATTGGAGTATAGTCCAAACGGTTTAAACCTAAGGAGTACGTCTATGATTAATAAATTAGCTGGTCAGTTCTTCGTATTAACTCTCGTCCTAGCAATCTGCGGGTGCGCGCCCGTCACCATCGAGACCATTCCAACAGGGGCTGCGCTATACAGTGCTGATGGAAAAACTCAGCTGGGTACCACGCCCTACAATACTAGCGTCTTCGTTAGCGATAAAAATTTCACGGTTAGCAAAGAGCATTATTTCGATGATAAAGTTAGACTCAGTTTCAATTCTCCTCGCCAGATAGACTTAAAACTCCGCGCGGTACCGGTCATGATTTCGAGCACGCCTAACGCGCAAATTTATCCGTCCGGATCCGAAACCGCCATCGGTAGCACGCCGAGAAAAATGCCAATTTATGATAAAGACCGAACCTACACTCTAAAAGCCCCTGATTATTTTGATCAGGAAATTACCGTCGGTTCGAAAAGTCCCGACCCAATCGTTGTTAAACTAGAGCGCCGCCCGATTGTCACAATCTCTGCAACCCCAGCCGGAGTTGACGTTTACGAAAACAACAAGTTGATCGGATCCGCCCCTGTCAAAGAAGAAATTTTGACCCGTCGTACCTTCGAACTGCGCAAACCGGGCTATTTCACCAAAGTAGGAACTCTTACCGGAGCGCCGCCTTACGAATTGAATGTAACCCTCAGACCTTTCCCGACGATTACCATCACAGCCACCCCGTCTGATGCTCAAGTTTACCGTGCAGGCAAACTGATCGGCAAAGCCCCTACCCAACTCGCCGTCGGCGAAGAAACTGTTTTGGAGGTTCGTGCTGACCGGTTTTATCCACAAAACGTAACCCTCACGTCAGGATCCACCGCTCAGGTCAACGTAACACTTAAAGCCATGCCTTACGTAAAAATAGGAAGTGAGCCTACCGGTGCTGAAGTATTTATTGATGGCAAATCCGCAGGGGTCGTGCCGATTGAAAAACTGATCGAAAAAAATACTGTAATCGAAGTCCGCAAAGCAGGGTTCATTAGCAAGACCGCCACCCTCACTGGCGCTGACAAACAGGTCACCGTTACCCTCGAAGCAGTTCCTGCCCCGGTAGTTCCGGCCCCGGTAGTTCCGGCCCCGGAAGTGCTGGCAACCCCAGCCGTTCAAGCCCCAGAAGCGACTGCGACTAACTCTATTCCTGCCACCACATCGGCGACAGGATCAAATAGAAACCTATGGATAGCTGGGTTTGCAATTATTGCAATTGCATTGGCCATCTTCTTCGTGATCAAACGTAAAAAACAATAATATCGCGCCTGGTCTGGGGTCCCAGAGGGGTCGGACGGCATTTATCATGTAATCAGTCGCGGTACTGAGCGGTGTGATCTTTTCAAAGAAGATGCCGATTATGTGCATTTTTTAGATCGATTAGTAGAAGCGCAACGGCGCTTCCGTCTTTCTGTTTATGGGTACGTGCTGATGAAAAATCATTTTCATCTAATTGTGTGCACGCTGGATGAGAATCTGATTCGAGCGATCCAATGGCTGAAGGTATCGTATAGCATGTGGTTCGAAAAAGGTTGGCGAATCTGCGGGTGTACAGGTGGAGTTCTTATTTAAACGGGGTGATTGGGGGCGTGTGGCGGCCTATCATTTGGCTCGCCAATATGGTGGGTTAACGCTCTCGGAAATAGGTGATATTACAGGAGGCGTGAAGTATCATGCGGTCAGTAAGATGCTGAAGCGCTTTGAGACGCGGCTGAGGTCGGATGCTGAGTTAAAGGCTGTCTTGTCGGAGACCCAGAGACGGCTGAATGTCTAATATCCAGACCCTTCTCTTCTGAGAAGGTCGCCATGACGCTGCCGATTTTTCTGGGCGCTCGACACATCTGCCGGGATCGAGCAGAATATGAGCATGATGATGACGTATCGATTAAAGATTTGGTTTTGCGCTGTTGCAGCGGTTTTCCTGGTCACCGATTTTGCGTGCGCCGCGCTGCCGAAAGATTATCCGGGTCTGTTTTATGAACTGTCCGGACTGATTGACAGTAATGATTTGGGTCTGGTAGAACTGATCCGCGGCGGCTGGCTAGCCGCCCGTTACTTTGCACCTGCTGAGGATGGTTTGGATTTTAACCAGGCGCGCTTTACGATGTCGCGCACGGCGGGTGAGGCCGGACTGTCTGGTCTTTTTCTGGCTGAGCGCGGCACGGCGGCGCATCATCAGTTTGTCTGCAAAACGTTGGAAACCGACCGGATGAAGCGGAACTGGATGGGTCGGATATTCGGCACGGAGGGGGCGTTTTTCCAATCGCTGGAAAATGGCGAGGATCTGCGTCCGCTGATAAGTGCATTGCCGTCAACCACCGGGTTGCGCACACTCCTGCAGAGGCTCCATCGTTCCCCGGACGTGCTGGTGCGACGAGCTGGGCTGTTCTGGGGTTACTGGCTGGCGGACGGCGATTACTGGAAGATGGTGCGCGAAATGACCAAAAAAGATCTGGATGTCGTCAACCGCGCCTGCGCCATGCGCTTGCTGAAATCGAAGGGGTGAGTTTGTTTATCTGCTTTTCCCGACTATGTGGTTGACCGGTGAATTGTTGCAGGTTTAATAGAGAGATATGAAAATTGCACTGGTCATCGGGGGAAGCAGGGGGATCGGGCGGGCGATTGCGCTTAAGTTGGCGAGTTCCGGTTTCGATATCTGGTTGACCTATCACAGCAATGTGAATGCCGCAAAAGAGGTGAAAGCCGAGGTCGAGGCGATCGGACGGTCCTGCGAAATTATTGGGTTCGATGTTTCTGACTATGACGCCACCCGCACGGCGTTGCAGGAAAAATGCGACAAGAAGGCTCCGGATGTGCTGGTGTTTAACTCTGGAATCATTCGCGACAATCTGATGGTTTGGATGAGTAAGCCGGAATGGGATGCCGTAATCGATACCAATCTGACTGGGTTTTATAATGTCACCAAGGCGGTGCTCTTCCCGATGCTGCGCGAAAAACGCGGACATATCGTGGTGATCTCATCAACAGCCGGGCAGATCGGTCAGGCCGGTCAGGTGAACTATTCCGCATCCAAGGCGGGGTTGATCGGCGCGGCGAAGGCGCTGGCGCGTGAGGTCGGCAAAAAAAATATATTTGTGAATGTGGTCGCTCCCGGCGTGATTGAAACGGATATGACCGCTGATCTTCCTGCGGCGGCGATTAAACCGCTGATTCCACTGAACCGCTTTGGCAAGGCAGACGATGTCGCCGCGACGGTGAATTTTTTGTGCAGCGGCGAGCAGTCGTATATTCATGGCCAGGTGATCGGTGTGAACGGCGGTCTGGCCATCTAATTGGCATACTTCTGAAAGGAATGGATGGGCGAGGTGCAATACTACGATCACGTGGTGGCCGGTTCCGGCATCAGTGGTATGTCCGCAGCGGTGTTGCTGGCTCGGCAGGGTGGCCGGGTGCTGGTGCTGGAAAAAGCACCATCGATCGGCGGATCCATGGCTCGTTTTTCCTTAGAGGGAGTTCCGTTTGATATCGGCTTCCACTTTAGCGGGGGCCTTGCGCCAAAAGGACTTTTGAGTGATATGCTCACCGTGCTGGGTATTAAGGATAAGATTCGTGCTGTTCCATTCTCGAATGATTGTGGAAGCCAGTTTGTTATCGAATCTTCGGGAAACAGCTACATGTTTCCCTGTGAGCGGGCCGGTTTGATTCGTGAATTGCATGCGCGCTTTCCTGCGGAGCGGACGGCAATTGAGACGTACTTCGCAAAGATCGATTCGGTTTGTGCCCGTACACCGAGTATGAATCTGCGACATCTTGGAGATTCGATGGGTCCGCTGGATGAGGATTATCAGAGTCTACGTGACGTTCTTGACGGGTTGACTTGTAATGAGGAGTTGAGAGCTATTCTCAGCGGATTCTGTCTTTGTTATGGCGTTGCTCCCTCAGAGGTTTCATTCGCTAATCATGCACGGATGTGTCAAGGAATGCTTGATAATCTCATGCATATTGAACAGGGCGGCTCTGCGTTTGTCTCGGCATTAAAAACCGCGCTGGATGAGGCAGGGGTTGAAGTCCGGTGTAACTCGCATATCGCCGCTTGCGAAGAGATATCAAAAGGGAACGCCGGAGCATTCCGCCTGAATTCCGGCGAACTAATTCGGTTTTCAAACGGGATACTGTCCCTTCATCCGCAGTCGATTCTGGAGATCCTTCCGCGGGAAATCCTGCGCAAAGCGTTTATCAACCGGATCACAGACTTTGAGTCTTCGATTGGATTTTTTGCCGTTTTTGGCGTTTGCGATGATCTGGATCTTCTGGACGACTGCATGATCAACTTTTTTCCGCAATGTGATTTTGACGTATTACTGAAGCCGGGCAACCGCCGGAGTGATTCGATGCTTTTTTGTATCACAAAACAGGAGACCGTTGATGGTCGGCGTTACCGGACCCTTACTGCGCTGGAGGCGTGTCATCCGGAAGATATGAAAGAATGGGCCGACTCATCGCTGATGAACCGGTCGTCGACCTATGCCGACTATAAAGTAAAAAAAACAGAGCGGATCGTGGAACGGATCGAAGCTTATCTGCCTCAATTAAGGGGACGAATCAGCGTACTAGGCAGCTCGTCGCCGCTAACATTCCGTGACTATCTTCACTCGCCAGATGGCTCGGCGTACGGGGTAAAACAGAAGATGGGCCAGTTTAATCTTCTCGGACGGTTGCCCTTGCATAATCTTCACGCAATCGGGCAGAGCTCGTTACTTCCTGGCGTCATGGGATCGATGGTTTCATCTTTTATCGTCTGCCGGTCCATACTGGATCGGTCAGAATTTGATCAGGATATTCAGCGGAGGCTCCAGTCATGAGGCGCGTGGTGATTACAGGGTTGGGGGTGATTTCTCCGCTGGGGAACAGCGTGACGGTTTTAATGAGCGGGCTTGCGGAGGGGCGCAGTGCGGTGGAGCGCATGGAGGATTGGGCCGACTTTAAAGGCCTGCACTCGCTGGTCGGCGCACCTGCTGTACTGGAAAATGAAAAACGGATTCCCCGTCAGCAGCGTCGGTCGATGGGACGGCTTTCTTTATTTGCCGCACAAGCCGCGCAACAGGCTTTGGATGATGCCGGCTTTGCGTCGGGCTTGATCACGTCCGAACGCACGGGTTGTGTGGTCGGCTCCACCATGGGCAGCGCGGCCAGTATTACTGAATCGTTCGAGTTGGTTTTCCCAGCACGGGATCTGTCGCAGTTGCCTTCCACCAAATTTTTTCAATGCGTTTCCCACACCGCAGCGATGAATATCTCACAATGTTTTGGAATCAGTGGAACGGTGATAGCTCCGTCGGCCGCCTGTGCATCCGGCCTTCAGGCGCTGGGTGTCGGCTATGATCTGATCCGGACGGGACGACAGGATCGCGTGCTTTGCGGCGGCGCGGAAGAACTGCACCCGACCGTTACCGGATCGTTTGACGTGCTCTATGCCACCTCATCCCATCATAATGATTCGCCCAAAACCACGCCGCGTCCTTTTGATCGCGATCGCGACGGGCTGGTTTGCGGAGAAGGCGCCGGTATTCTGGTTCTTGAAGAGATGGAAACGGCGCTGCAACGTGGCGCTAAAATCTATGCGGAGGTGTTGGGATTCAACACATGCGGAAGCGGCGCGCACATCAGTCAGTCGAATGCGGATGCCATGGTGCGCTGTATCCGCCAGACTTTGATCGAAAGCGGCATTCAGGCTGAGGATGTTGACTATATCAACGCTCATGCCACTGCGACTGCACATGGCGACGTGGAAGAGGCCAAAGCCCTGCGGGAGATTTTTGGCGCAAACATTCCGGTCAGCAGCTTGAAAGGAAACATGGGTCATACGCTAGGGGCGTCCGGTGCGATTGAGCTGATCGCCTCGCTTAAAATGATGGAGCAGGGCGTTATTTACCCAACGCACAATCTCGAAAACATTGATCCGGCATGCGCTGGGATTCTGCACGTTCAGAGCCCGTTAAAGCGGGATATCAACGTGATCATAAAAAACAGCTTCGCTTTTGGAGGTATCAACGCTGCGCTTGTGTGTCGAAAAATGGGAAAGGAGATCTTGTGAGGAGTTGTGTGTCGATTGCAATGGTTGCGCTTTGCTTGTTGATGGCTGGATGTACATCTTTGGAAGTCACTCCGATTAGTTCTAGCTCGAACCTCAAGCATGTAGTCATTGTTGAAAATTCAAAAGTAGAAGTCAAAAATTTCGTATCCGTTCTTCAAGAAGGTTTCGAACGGCACGGAATCTCTGCGGAAATTTACACGGGAGAGAAGGTTCCCGCCACGACTGGCATTGTTAATTACACGGCATTGCGCTCTTGGGATGGGTGGCCGTATATGAGCGTTGCGAAAGTTACTGTGAAACAGGATTCGAAGCAGATAGGACGTGGTGATTTTTATCTAAAAGGAAAAGGTGGGTTTTCACTAATGAAATGGCGCGGAACCAAATATAAAATAAATCCATTGATGGATAAGCTCCTTGAAAACTATGAAAAATGAACTATAAGAGCAACTAGCTCTCATTCATAGAGGGGGTAGTTGCTCGTATCGTATGGAGAAAACTTAATGCATTGGAGGAATATATGATGACGATGAAAAAAAGTATGTGCCTGATCGCAATCGCAGCTTGTTTGTTAATGGTCGGTTGCTCATCCGTTCCATTCAGAATGGGGCCGGTTCCGGGCAAAGAATATCAGGTCGTTGGCAAAGGAAAAGCCAACGCTGGCGGCTTCATGCTGTTCCAGTTTATACCGATTATGCACAACGACAAAATTCAGCGCGCATATGATGCCGCAGTACGGCAGGGCGGCGGGGATGCTTTAATTAATCCGGTCATTACTGAAAACTGGTTTTGGGCTTACATTGGAAACGGGTATCGCACCACGATTGAAGGGGATGTGGTTCGGTATAAAAAATAGCCGTCCATGGAGTTCTTTTATTGAAAGGTTGTCTTGATGAAAAAACAGGAGTTTCTTCGCACTTTAATCGCAGGGATTACCGGTGTTGTAGGGGTGTCGTTTCTCGCTGGATGTATGGCTCCACGGGTCAGTCAAAGCGCATGGGACAAGATGGCGGGCGATCCGTACCGGTGTGGC
>JBBQSL010000117.1:0-10860 GCA_038213895.1 Kiritimatiellales bacterium
ATAACTTCCCCAACCATGTGGCCCATCCTTACAGTTTCCTACCTCGAATCGGTGATGAGCCCCGCGCTCTACGCCTCCTATTTGCAGTGGCGCACCGACAACCCCGGAAAGTCAGGCCGTCTTTCTGCCTTGATTCTGCAAATTGCGACCGAATTTCGGAGCGCCTTGCGGGCTAACGGAACGCCTGTACCCGTTAGCAATGACACGGCGGTTCCTTCCGCCTGCCTACGCCACGCGCAAACCATCATCATCTATGAACTTAAACGAGAAATCGGACTCACCTTTTCGGATGGGGAAAACAACATGGCGTTGCGCTCCGACATGTTCCTGCGCAACGTCTGGACTGGCAACATCCCGCTCAGCCGAGACACCGGAGGCCTCTCTCCCTCTTACACCGCACTAGCATCCGAAATCGAAAACCCCTGAAAGGAAAACCAATGCCCTCTGTCCTCCGCCCTCTGTTCTCTATTCCCGCCGTCCTCTGTCTTCTGACCTCTGTCCTCTGCCAGCCTTTGTTGGCGGCTGGGTTTAGCAGCCAGCATTCACTGGCCTCTGGAACGGTGTCGCTCACCAACACCCAGAAACGATCCTCCTGGGTGCCCATTGCTTTGCTCTTCCGGTTTAACGCCCCGGCATCCGGCGCGATCACCGTCGAACGACGCACCGGCGGGAATACCTTTCTTTTAACGGAATGCACGCTTTCCAACAACCTGTACGCCGTCTGGGTGCCCGAAGCGGACATCCCCTTTAACGAAAACGACTCTTTGAACATCACCAGCGCCGTCACCAACGGCACCGTCGAAATCATCCGAAAGGGCGAATAAATGAAAAACTCTCTCTCAATTGTACAGGCTACCCTCGTAGTCGCCCTTTCTCTCTGCACGGCGCACGCTCAAACGTGGATCGTTGACGGCAAGCAGACGCAGGTCTTGAAGCTCGAAATTTCCGACCCGCAGGCACTCTACACCGACGGCACCCGCCCGATGTCCGCATCCATAAAGTTCGCCCAAAGCCTCACGGCAACCAACGGAGCAATCCAAATATATGCTAATGATGAAGCAGACTATATTGGCTATTTTAAAACATTGAGTTCTGAAGACGGGCTTCAGTTTTCAACGTCGCATAGCGCGTCGCTATTTTTTGGGCAGGATATCAGCGATGGACTATGGATTACCCCTAGTCTGATTATGCAATCCCAGTACAACACGCGCATTAATTTTGAGGCAGGTGAATTGACCGGATCAGCAGGCGTGAAGTGGCACGTTACTGAAAATCCCACCGAGGCATCAGGAATCGTAAACAAAGGCTATGCTGACGGCCGCTATCTGTTGCGCACAACCGGCATCACCACCAACCGAGTCATTCAGGCCGGCAACACCCTTGTCATTTCCAACGGCCAAATCATCGCCATCACCCCGTAAGCTGTTCTCTGACTTCTGACTTTTGACCTCTGACCTTTGATCTCTGACCTTTGACGTTTGACCGCTGACCTCTGATCCCTGACCTCTGGAGCAAATGATGAAATCATGTAGCGAACTTCCGGACGGCTGCCAACAGCGTTTCGACCGCATCGATGAAAAGCTCGAAGCGATCCACACGCAGGCCAGCAAAACCAACGGGCGTGTCACCAAACTCGAAAAAGCATCTTTAGTTTTACTCACAGCCCTTGCGGTACTTCTCGCAACAAACCCGCTAGGACTGATTGTTGTCTTAAAAACTGTCGGCTCATGGATCCGCTGATCTTCCCATTCCTTGCGCACTGAAGCGTCAGCGTAACAAGCCTGGGTTGTTATCCATTTGATTTCTCCCCTTAGTACATAATAAGGAGGAAACATCATGCTACAAACTATGCTCATCAAACTTGGCTTCGCGCTGTTCCAGCTTTTACCGTTGGAACGGATCGTTGCCAAAGTGCTCACTGCGGCCATTCAGCGGATTATGACATCCCGAAAAACCGCCGCGCAAATAGCGCAAATCCGTAAAACCGTTATTCACTTAACGGAACTTGTGGAACTCATTGATCCGATGCTGGCCGACAAAGCCGTCACCGGTGACGAAGCCAAGGAAATGTTTAACGCGGTTAACCAGACCCGTCTGGAGATTTTAAATCTCTGGGCTGACGGCGAACCCGCCAAGCATCTCGAATCTCAACTTCCAACAGCCCTCTGATCTCTGAAAAGTGATCTTTGGACTTGCCGCCTTCGGGCGGCTTTTTTATTCCCCAAAAGGTTCGGTGAAACGTCCTGAAAACTTCGGGGGAAACTTCGGGTTTTGGTCATCCAAAAGCAGCATTTTTCAAATTATTTCATTCCTTCTTGTCTCTATCCATTGATTTGGTAACATAATCTTAACGAAGCAGATATATGAAATATTATGCAACGTGTTGGTAGGCAAGTTGTAACTCTGGATAGATTTCTAATCCGACGGTCACAGGTTCGAACCCTGTCCGGGGTACCATCGTTCAGCAAGATGAATGGAGAGTGTGCTAAAGTGAATCATTCATGGGTCGAGGTTGATCTTAAACGGCTTAGGAATAATATCCGCGCGGCACGTTCGTCTGTTTCATCAAAAACAGCCGCTCTGTTTGTTGTTAAGGCCGATGCGTATGGTCATGGTTTAATTCCAGTCGTTAAGGCGGCCGCCGAAGAAGGTATCAACTGGTTTGCCGTTGCTTTTTTGGACGAGGCACTAAAAATCCGCGCCGCGTTACCCGATGTTAATATTTTGGTGCTTGGGCTGGTTTTACCGGAGCATGTGGATGAAGTGCATGAGAAAAGAATTTTACCGATTGTCACCTGTATGGAGCACGGTTTAGGGCTGGCGGAGGCCGCCCGTGCCAAAGGGTTCACGCTCCCTGTACATCTGAAAGTGGATACCGGTATGGGGCGTCTTGGTGTACAATGGAATGAAGTCGAGGCGACGGTTAAGGCATTAAATGACGCCGGCGGGCTGGAACTGTTCGGTGTTTGTAGCCATTTCGCGCGCGTTGAGCCGGATCAGCCCGATCACGCCTTAGAGCAGGCGAAAAAATTTAACGAAGCACTCAAGCATCTGCCCGCAAAAATTTTCAGACATCTTTCGAGTAGCCGTGCGGCGCTCTATTTCCCAGATTGGGATTTGGACGGGGTTAGACAGGGTATTGTGCTTTATGGTTACGGTGCGAACGATTCAAAAGGTCGGTTTCAAACGAAGCCGATTCTTCAATGGAAGGCTCGTGTCGTGCAGATCAAAAAGGTTCCGGCCGATTTCTCAGTAGGTTATTATGGAACGTATCGTACTGAATATCCTACCCAGATCGCTACGCTGGCCGTTGGCTATGCGGACGGTTACAACCGCGCGTTGAGTAATAAAGGCGATGTGTTGATTGGCGGGCGGCGCTGTGCGGTGGTAGGTCGCGTCAGTATGAACTGGATCACGGTAGATGTCGGGCCGGATGCCAAAGTAAAGGTCGGCGATGAAGCCGTTTTGATCGGCGAGCAAGGTGAAGAGGCCATTTGGGCTGACGAATTGTCAAAAATATGCCGGACGATTCCCTATGAAATTCTCACCAGTATTCATGCATCGCTGGAACGAAGATACAGAGAGTGATCTGGATACGTAAACAGGGGATAGATTAACCCTGACAAACGGTACGATTAATATGTTACTTATTGCGCTATAGGTCTTTACCAAACCAGCGTTTGGAAGTTCCAATGATGATACAAAGCCCAGAAACAAGCACGGCAACGACCAAAGCCATCGAGCGGATTTTCTGTACTTCAGGATCATATACTGCGGGCTTTAGTAGCACATAAATAGCTACACCTATGGAGAGGGATATGGCAGAAGCCCACCATAGCCACAAATATTTATTTGGTCTGATCATAAACTCCATAAGAGCCACCATTCTACCGTTTTTTCATTTTCTCACAAGAAAAACCTTTTTTTTATCGGGATTGTTATTGGAATTTTATTTTTTCACACTGGCTTAATAATTGATCCAGTTGGGTTTGCAGGGTCTTCATATTTTCCGGAGATTGTTTAACAGATCGTCCGTAGCGGCTAGTTTCCACCTGTTCAAAAATGGAGCGAAGTCTATTCATTTGTTCCAGATTAAATCCTGCCGCGCTTAATTTTTTAAGTACGGCGGTAGCGGTTATGTCTCCCGGCGGCAGATTGAAACGGTGTCCGAAATAATCTGTTAAAGCGTGCCAGAGCGCGTCATAAAATGCCGTGGTGTCACCGTGCCGCTGCGCATGTTCTGCCGCTCGCAACGCCTTGCGTGCTGCTTTGGGTGCCTTCTGTCGTCGCATTCGAGCCATATTGTTGCGTCTGGAGTTCTGTATCCGTCGCCCGAAGAAAAGTGCAAGACCCAGTGCCAAAATCGTTGGGCCCGTCCAAAGCCAAGGCCGGACGTTTTGCCAGAGGTGTTGTAATCCGCTTTCAATACGCTGCAAATCGCTTTCGGTTGCAAAAGGAGTTTCCGGAGGTGGAAGAATAATAGACTCTTTTGCCGCAAATACTTGCGCGGTGCTGTTGGAGGTCGCTGTCACGGTGATCGGAATCGGCGCGCTTTTTACGGTCTGGTATTGTCCAGATTGCGTATCAAAAAATGCGAAGGAGACCGCTGGAATTTCCGTAACTTCAGCATTTCGGGGCGAAATGACCTGTTCAAATCGGACGGCGTCAGCTTCCTGTTTTCGAACGGGTTCGCCGTATAGTCGGAAACGCTCGCTATCTGGGAAGAGTGGCGGCATCACCCGGTCGAAATTTCCGTCGCCGGTGACAGACATCGTCAGCGTAATCGGATCGCCGGGCAGAACCTTCAGTGGCTGGGCGGAAACCTGGAAACTAAACCGTCCGACCGCTCCGCTAAAGCCAGCTGGTTTGCCGGTTTCCGGTAGCGGTTTGATCGTAATGGATGTTTTATTAACCGACACATCAACTGGACGGGTTTCGGTTTGGTTGAAGAAGGCACCAAAAAATGGATCCGACCCCCGTTGCCGATTCCGGTCGGGAACAACAACCTGGACGGTGATAGACGGATTAAAATCGAAAAGTCCTGAGCACATGGCCCGGGTGCGAGTTCCAAAGCGGCGTACCGCATAAACCATATTGCTGATGGTTTCGCGTCCGGCTTGCAGTTCCTGCCATTGCAGTGCGCCCAGCCCAGTTTCTGGCATTCCTTGCAAATTGATATTTCCTGCAAGTTGCACATCCTGTCGGGAGTAAATTAAAAGGATGAGTTCAAAAGGTTCTTGCACGTAGGCGCTCTCGCGGTTGGCTGAGAGCTTAGCAAAAATCATATCAGCCCAGCTTTGCGGTTGGGCGGCATCCCCCGACGTGCCGACGACCTTCAGCTCGCCCTGCAAGGTTTTGGTTTCGCCATCGGCTTTATAATTAAACGGTCCGATGGTAAATGTACCGGTCTGCTGTGGGGAAACCGTATAATTAAATGAGACGAAATGGTCTGACTTTCCGTTAACCCAGCTTGAATTTTGCGACTGACCTGCGCCGACAAAGCGAAGCCCTGACACATCGGGGAGGGCGGGCTGGTGAGCATTTTTTGCGTTACGCACTTCGATACTCAACGTGGCCGTTGCGCCGAATTGAATAAGCGGCGGTTGAATCTTCAGCGTGGCCTCAAAGCCAATGGCATTAAAAGCCATCAGGCAAAACACAATCGACAATCTAAAATCTAAAATCTTCAATTAACTTCCTCTACCAATCTTTTTCTACCCGTATGGGGCCGCCCAGAAACGGTTTTAAATTAGCGCGTTTATCTTGTTCAGCTTGCTTCATTGCGTCAAGTAGCTGTTGCGCTTCTTCTTTGCTCATTTCACCAGCCTGCTGTGGTTGGGCAGGTTGCTGATTCTTTTGATCCGGCTTATCGGGCTGATTCGCCGGATCGGGTTCATTCGGTTTTTCCTGCTTCTGATCCTGCTTCTGATCCTGATCCTGTTTCTGATCCTGTTTCTGATCCTGCTGGTCTTTTTGTTGCTGTTGTTCTTCGATCAATTTTTTCAGCTTAAGCAGTTTTTCATCGTCGGGAAAACGGGCCAGTGCCTCCTTGACCAGATTACTGGCAACTGGCGTGTTGCCGTAGATATATTCTTTGGCTGGTGGATTAAAAAGTTTATCAGCCGTCTGCGCAGCGGACGCCGTATACAGTGAAAGACCAATTAAAATTATCGGGTAGATTTTCATGGCTTAAGCAGGTTCGGGGGAAAAACGATTTCTAGAACCTTCCGGTTGTTTTCCTTAAACTGTTCGAAATCCTTGGCCAACTTCTCGTCGAGATCAAAAGCCCATTTACGAGTCGGTTTGTCGTCCCTCATAATGTCGGCTGCGGTTTTATATTCATACTTTGCAATCGCTATCTTGGCCGTCTCCAATTCTTTCTGGGCTTCTTTTACGGCCTGTTCGAGTAATTTAAGCTGTTCGTCAGCCCGCAGCACCAGCTCTTTCGCCTCTGCATTTTCTGGCGCAAAATCAGCAAAGATCGGCACCAGCAGTTTTTTGGCTTTTATATAGTTCTCTTTTGCTGTTTTTGCTTTGAATTGAGTCAGCAGCGTGTCGGCGTCTTGAATCAGTTTGGACGCATCCTTAAGGCGTGTGGTGACAATCCAATTAATTGCGCGTTCAACGTTTTGTTTAGCGGATATATCTTTTGGTTGCAGAAACAGCGATTCCTCAAAGAGCTTAGCCGCTTGTTCTGCGGTATCAGCCACCGCATTAGTTTGCGCTAGGGTTCCGGCGAGCAGGGCGGTGCCGCGATTATAAAGCGCTTTTTGCTTTAGATTTTCGTCCGTAGTTTGTGCGGTGGCGGAACTATAGGCTTTTTCCGAACCTTGGAAATCATTCATCCGGTAAAGCACATTGCCGCGATTGTAATTTCCAATATCTGGGAAATTTGTTGGCGCCTCCTTTAACGCTTGAAGTGCATTGGTGTAGTCACCATTTTTATACGCTTTTTCCCAACTGACGGCACCCGCATGGGGAACTGGCAACAGCATAAATAGAAGAGTTGAAACCGCGAAAGAACGTAAATGTGCGCGAAGTTTATTGTCACAAAAGATCGCAGAGATCGCACAGAGTTGCTCTGAGTTCTTTGTACTACTATTCGCCATCTTCTTGTTTTTTCTACACATTTTATTCCGCAATTAATTAATCAATAATAACTTAACATGGTCTATTTTTCGACAAAATGATTAGCGACAAAATCGTAATAAATTCTCCCATATCCGGCTGTTGTCGTGCATTCCTCCTTCGCGCGTTGCGCTACGGCGGACAAACCGACAGATCCGCCGAAACGGAAAAATAATTTTGTCGTCCATGATTTTGTCAAAATTCTTGGTTGCGGCTTTGCCGCGCTAGGCTCTGTTGTGGCAATTTCAATGTTTGTAACGCTTGCTTCATTTTAAATTGTTTCGGGTTTGGGTTTTTCGGATTTTGTTTTTCCTGCTGCGAGCGCTTCCGCGAGGAGCAGGAGCAGGGCGGCGGCGGCAAACCAGACGAAGCGTTCTTCATACACTTTAGCCAGCCGCGTTTCCTGTTCGCTGCGTTGGAGACCTGCAATGCCGAGCTTGTAGATGCGGTCGAGGCCAAAATCGCCTGGTGCTGAACGAACATAGAAACCACCGGTTTCGCTTGCCAGTTTTTCGAGCAGGACTTCATTCAGCGCGCTTTTTACCACCTGTCCTTGCGGGTTTTTTACGTAACCTTCCTGTGCAGGAATCAACTCGCCTGCGAGTGTGCCGACGCCGACGGAGAAGAGTTTGATATGATCTTGGCGAAGTTGCTCCGCCATTTTCATGGGCTCGCCTTTGAGATCATCGCCATCGGTGATGAGAATGATCACGCGGTCGGCTTCGGTTTTTGTATCGAAACTATCGGACGCAGTTTTAAGCGCCTGATCAATGGCGGTTCCGCCAAGCGGTATAATTCCGGCGTACAGGTCGTCGAGCGTCATCGTGAACGCGGCGTAGTCCACTGTAACTGGGCATTGTAGAAAACTGCTGCCCGCGAACGCGACCAGCCCGATCCGGTCGCCTTTCATGTGCTTCACAAAATCGCGCACGGCCCACTTTGCCTGCTGCAAACGATTAGGTTTGATGTCTTCTGCCAGCATGCTTTTTGAGGTGTCGAGCACGACGATAATATCAAGTCCTCGCTGTTTAACCTCTTCCCAGCGTGAGCCCCACTGCGGACGCGTCAGCGCCAGCCCGATGCAGAGCAGGGCGAGCAGACGCAAGGCCGTGCGGCGACCGTTACGTTTTTCACTGTAGCCCGGAATGACGTTTTTCCAAACCGTGGAAGAAATTAGCCGAGCCAGCCGCAAGGCACGCTGTCGATGCATAAAGATGAACAACGCGATCAGCGGGATGATCAGCAGAAGCCATTTAATAAATTCCGGAGCACCGAATTTCATTCTGGAAGCCTCCCGAAACGTGAGAGTGAAATTATTTTTTCCAACGTTAGGAAAATCAGCGCGGCGATTAACCAACTACCAGCCTTTTCCTCAAATAGAGTGAACTGCTGCATTTCGATTTCTGTTTTTTCTAGTTTATCAATCCGATCATAAACCTCTTCGAGAGTTTTTAGATCGCGAGCCCGGAAGAACTCCGCTTGGCTCAGTTCCGCGATGCGTTTAAGCGTGTTTTCATCGATTTCCTGCGCCGGCATAGTGAAAAACCCGCGCTGGATCGGCATTCCGCCGCCGATGCCGATCGTGTAAACCTTGATGCCTAGTGCGGCGGCAGCTTGAGCCGCATTTTCTGGTTTCAGTTCGCCGCGATTATTCATGCCGTCAGTCAGCAGAACGACGATACGGCTTTTGGCCTTACTGTCGCGCAGCCGGTTCACGGCGGATGCAATCGCGTCGCCGATGGCGGTTCCGTCTTCGAGCATGCCCGTACGCAATCCGTCCAGCCGCTGAATCAGCCAGCTGTGATCCAGCGTCAGCGGCGCGATCGAATAGGGCAGAGCAGCAAAGCCGACCATACCGATTCGGTCGTCTTTTCGTTTACTGATAAAATCGCGGATGACCTGTTTGGCGGATTCAATGCGGGTTTGACGCTGTCCGTTACGGGTAAAGTCGGGCGTTTCCATGGAGGTGGACAGATCTAGCAGCAGGACAATATCTACGCCTTCGGTATTGACGCGGCTTTCCTGGAGTCCCTGCTGTGGACGGGCAATGGCTACGATCAGGCAGGCCAGTCCGAGAGCGTAGAGTGCGGGCAGAATCGGCTGGAGGCGCACGGAAAGACTGACGGGCAGTTTTCTTAGCAGGGCACCATCTGGAAAGTGAACCGCCGGACTGCGGCGGCGCATACGCCACCACAGCAGTGCCGGAATCAGCAGCAGGAGCAAAAGTAAGTATGGATGTGAAAATCTCATTTTAATTTAGCCACGAAAGAGCGCAAAGGGCACAAAAGAAAAAAGGATGGATAACAATTTTGGTAGAGAGGCTGGGCGTTTGAACTGATCCAGAATAAATTTTTCAATCTGAAATCTATAGGATCCGAAGTTAATTAATAGACTGTGCTCAATATTGGAAGAGCGGAGATAGCCGATGATTTGAGCTTTATGTTCCTCCGTATAGGTTTTGCAGGCTTTGAGTTCAACAACCAGAACTCTTTCGATAATCAGATCGGCGTAGTAGTCTCCAATTTCTGCCCCGTCTTCATCATAGACTTTTAGGGGATACTGCTGTTGTACGTTAAGTCCGGTCTTTCTCAATCTATGAACCAAGGCATTTTCATAAACCTTTTCGAGATGTCCGGTTCCGTGGTATTTATGGATGTCATAAGCTGTTTCGCGCACCTGATCACACAGGCATTTTATTTTTTCGTCCATTATATATCCTCTTTCTTTGAGTTCTTTATACTACTACCGTCAAGTTCTTTTTTTCTGGCAATATTCTTTTCACAACTTCCTATTCATCCGCAACTAGGTTGGAGCAGAATTTGCCACAAAAGAGCGCATAAAACTCAAAGATTTTTTTGTGTTCTTTGAGATCTCTCGTGGCTAAAACATTCGCGGGTTTCTCCTTCGGTGGCTAGGTTGCGGCTCTGTCAATTCAGGTTCTCTTGTGGCAAATTTTCTTCTTTTTTTGTCTGTTCAACAAATTCCTCAACTGTGCCGAAGGCGTTTTGCATAACGTCCTGCTCTGCTCCGGCACGGGCGAACTTCACTAGGTCGGACTGGGTCATGAAATTACGCAAGGCCTGCTGTTCTTTAATGTCCAGCCGTTTATCGGTGGACATCAAGCGCGTCAATTCTTCGGTGGTGGACTCTGGTGCGTTGAGGTTGAAGCGGTTTTCAAGGTAGGTGCGTAGAATGAGCGATAGTTCGGTGAAGAACGGTTCGGGGAACCATGACTTAGCCCTCAGGGCATCAAGCGCCTGCCGGGCCAATACGTGCGGTGGAATCGGGGGCAGGGACGGAAGATTTGTAGTTTTTTTACGCAGGAGAAAGAGCGTCACAGCGCCAGCAATTAACGCCAGCAGGGCGATCAGTAGCGGAACCCAGAGTTTGCGCACAAGCTGGAACGGCGGTTTGACGATATCTTTAATATCCGAAAGTTTTGTCGTGTCGGCTGCGTTTAATGAACTCTGAACGTGCAAAATCAGTTCCGGCAAAGCCTGCAATTTCTGTGCGCCGCCGGAAAAGGTGCAGGTGACGCAATTCGTGGTCAGCAGCCAGTCGCCGATGCGAAAAGAAGTCAGCTGGTACGTTTCTTCCGATTCCAAAATCGTTTTTGTCAGTTCCCAGTTGCTGGAGGAACGTCCGCGCACGACCACTTCCTTGCCGCGTCCAATGTTTGGAAACGAAATGGTACTGCCGACGGGATGGTGGGCAGTCAGGGTTAGTGTGACC
>JBBQSL010000118.1:0-10822 GCA_038213895.1 Kiritimatiellales bacterium
TTGCCCATTTTATATTTCTGCAGGCAAAGGCAGTGGCGTAGCTCTGGGGAGTCGGGATCGATAATTTCAACGATATTCGTTTGTATTTCGAGATGAATATTGCCGTTTTTCGTTTGCATGGCTATGTTTTGAAGCTAAAAAATGAGCTAAATCTTTATCTCATAAATAGTTATGCCGATTTAGCCCCTACAATGTCCGTTTAAAGCAATTGATGTGAATTAAATTAATTCCGTATGAGGTCAGAGATCAAAGGTCAGAGATCAATGGCCGCCGACATTTGACCTTTGACTTTCAGACATTCGACTGCCATGCCGCACAGCGGTAATAGCCACGAGGGAGCGCAAATTCAAGGGGATAAGCTACGCGCAGCCCCGCTCTATCTCGAAGAATCAGCAAAGCTTTTCCCGGACGCTTGACGAACTGCCGGAGCGGGGCTACTTTCGGTTTCGTAACGCAAAAGAATTTATTTAAATATGAAAGACAATGTTAAGAATATGAAGAATGCGAGTGATGAGAACAATACGTCCCATTCCTCTCATGATTCCCATCCCATCATTCCGCCGCGCGGCGATTACCAGACTCTGCTCTCCTATCAAAAAGCGGAAGCGGTGTATGACCTCACCTTCCGCTTTGCACACAAATACCTTTCGCGCGGCGACCGTACCGTGGATCAGATGATTCAGTCGGCGAGATCTGGAAAGCAGAACATCCTTGAGGGCAGCAAAGCCGCGCTTACCTCCAAGGAAACCGAGATCAAGCTCACCAGCGTGGGTCGCGCCAGCCTTGAAGAACTGCTCGCCGATTACCGCGACTATCTCCGGGTGCGTGATCTGCCAATCTGGGAGAAAGACTCGAAGGAAGCGCTCTATGTGCGCGAGCTGGGGCGTAAAGAGCCACAGACCTACGAGCTGTATCGCGGATTTGTCGAAACCCGTCAGCCCGAGGTGATCGCTAATATTGCGATCTGCCTGATTTACCAAACCAACTACCTGATCGACCAGCAGCTCCGCCGCCTAGAACAGGATTTTCTGAACGATGGTGGCCTACGCGAACGCATGTTTAAGGCACGTCTCGCCCACCGCAACCAACCATCGAAGCCATGAAACCAACATTTTGATTTTAGAGCTCCATTGAGAACGGGGGCACGGCAGTCGAACGTCGAAAAGTCCGAGGTCAAATGTCGGCGGCCATTGATCTCTGACCTTTGATCTCTGACTTCTGACCTCAGATATGAAGGCTAAAAAACGTTACAAGAAAATCTTGAGTTGATGAGGCAAAGCGGGTAGATTAAAAGGAAATTCATCAATCCGGATAAACGAATTGATAACGAGGAGCCCGAGTTATGAGTAAAATTAATGTGGATCATGTTTTCACCTCCGAGTCGGTTTCAGAAGGTCATCCTGACAAAGTGTGCGACCAGATTTCCGATGCCATTCTTGACGCCTGTTTGGCTCAGGATCCTAAAAGCCGCGTAGCCTGCGAAACGCTGGTCAGCACGAATCTCGTCGTCAATGCCGGTGAAATAACCTGTTTGGGTTGGGATAAAATTAATCCTGAACGTATCGCCCGTAAGGTTGTTCGTGAAATTGGATACGACCGTGAAGAGTTGGAATTCTGTGCGGATACCTTTGAATACATTTGCCGTCTGCATGGTCAGTCGCCTGACATTTCGCAAGGCGTTACGGCCACTGATGCTCGTGAGCAAGGCGCAGGGGATCAGGGCATGATGTTCGGTTACGCCTCGGATGAAACCGAAGATCTTATGCCAGCACCGGTTCATTACAGCCATCTGTTGCTCGATGAATTACAGAAAATCCGTAAAGCTGGAACCATTCCTTACCTGCGTCCGGATGCAAAATCACAGGTCTCGATTAAATATGTCAATGGCCAGCCTTGTCACATCACCTCGGTGGTTATTTCACATCAGACGGCCGATGTTCCTCTCGAAAAAATTCGCAAGGATCTTGTCGAAGTGGTGAAACAGGTTCTCGAACCGACTGGGCTTCTGAAAGGAAACGTTGAATATTTCATTAACCCGACCGGTAAGTTTGTTATTGGCGGCCCTCACGGAGATGCTGGGCTGACTGGGCGGAAGATTATTGTTGATACCTACGGCGGCGTGGGAAGTCACGGTGGCGGGGCCTTCTCGGGGAAAGATCCGTCTAAAGTAGACCGTTCGGCTGCTTATTATGCCCGCTATGTGGCGAAGAACATTGTAGCCGCCGGACTGGCTAAAAAGTGTGAAGTTCAAGTAGCTTACGCGATAGGCGTCGCCAAACCACTTAGTATCAATGTTGATACGTACGGCACAGGGAAGCTGGAAGACAACCGGCTTGAAGAGATCGTATCCTCTGGCAAGATTTTCGATTTTCGCCCTGCCATGCTTATAAACGAGCTGGGCTTGCTCAATCCTAAAGGCTGGTGTTATCGTGATACTGCCGCTTATGGGCACTTTGGGCGTTCGCAGTTCCCTTGGGAAAAAATAGACAAAATCAACGCGCTTAAGGATGCGGCGAAATAGTTTGGTTTTTGCGGTTGATTCGCCGCAGTTCACCAAGTACATTCTGCGCTTCTTTGATGCACCCGTAGCTCAATTGGATAGAGCATCTGACTACGAATCAGAAGGTTACAGGTTCGACCCCTGTCGGGTGCACCACTAAAAACAGCACTTTTACCCTTTGTTTACTGGTGTTTGTTTGCATCCTGTCGGATGTCGACCTTCTTATTCCTACCTGGCTCCCACTCCATCCTAGTCGATTAATTTAGAGACAATTTAGGGACAAATTTTCCGCCCTCAATTCAGTAAATTTCTGAAGTCAAAGAGGGCGTTGATGAATAGTAGTGCAGAGACTCGGGGGAATTTCGAAGGTCAGTTCGTTTTCTTATTCTTACTCCACGAGAATCCGCAGGGCACGTTCGGAGCGATCAGGTCGCGGTCGGCGAGATCTTTGGGGTCGATCGGGAAGGCGTGGCAGTTCGGCGGGCGCGGCAGTTTATGGATGCTGCACGACGGAATGCCGCCATCTTTATGCAAATAGCCGCATCGCCAGGCCAATTGGCAACAGGCTCCGCATCGGCGGCATTCACCAGAGCGTTGCGATAGGCTGATCCGGGTGTAGCTGGGTCGGAACAGGTTGTTGAGCAGGCGTCGCAGGACGCCTCGAAACAGTTTAATTCGCGTTCTAAATGGCGGTTTTTTAAAAAACATAGCAGGGAGTATATCCTTAAGGTGCGCATCCGTCGATTGTTTCACAGCGGCAGAATTTAATTCCTGCTTCAGATCGGATACTAAAAATAATTAAGGGCAAAATGTTTCTCATTGGCGGATGGCTGTGCTTTTTCTAGTATGCCGCGCAGTGAAGAAGTTAATAAAATTTATTATCGGGCTGTTTTTTTTACCCCTTTGCTGGGTCTTTTCGCGGGTCATCTTTTCTCTCTTGAAATCCTTGCCCGTTGAGGGTTCCGGGTGGACTGTGTGGGCGCTTCCGGTAGGTTTTGTGGTTTCTGCACTCGGTTTTTTTCTTTTACCGCGTCCGTTCCGCACCTATGTGCTGGCTCATGAACTCACTCATGCGGGCTGGGGGTTACTGATGGGTGCCAAGGTGGGTAAGATGAAGGTGGGAAAGGACGGCGGTCATGTGATGCTGTCAAAAAGCAATTTTATCATTTCGCTGGCACCGTATTTTTTCCCGCTTTATACAGGGCTGGTTGTTGCGCTCTGGTATGGATCTGGGTGCTTTTGGGATGTGAGCCGCTATGAGCCGTGGTGGCTGGTGGCGGTCGGTCTGACGTGGGGTTTTCATGTGACGTTTACCGTTTATATGCTGAGTCGAGGTCAACCGGATATTCAGGAAAACGGACGGCTTTTTTCTTATGTTATTATCTATCTCGCTAACCTTTTTTTTGTCGCCCTATGGATCGTTTTGATCGGGACGCCAACCTTCATCGGCGCGTGGAAATCATTGTACGCAGAAACGTTTGCAGATTATGGTTATGTTATAAAGGTCGCTTCCGACGGATGGTTCCGTTTGAAGGATTCCTCGTTATTAAACTCTCGGTAACTCGTGCGACACCAAAAAAAAAAGTACCGGATACAATAAGACAACCCCTGAACCGTTATATGCCATGAAAACCACCGATAGAGAGAAAGAACGGATGGATGAAGAAGATGAACAACTTCTGCGAGCTTATAGAGCAGGCGACATCGAAGCCCTCGGGGGGCTGGTCGAAAAGTATAAGCGCCCGTTGTTCGGTTTTATTTTGAGGTTTTCAGAGGGGCGCGGGGATGCCGATGAGATTTTTCAGGAGGTATGGGTGCGAGCCATCAAAAATATGAATAGTTATCGTCATAAGAGCTTGCTGAGCTGGCTGTTCCGTATAGCTCACAATCTCATGATTGATCGGGTTCGGCGTAATAAGCATGTGCTGTCGCTGGATACTCCGGTTCATGAAGACGGATCGTTGCTCAGCGAAAAGTTGGCCTCTACGAGGATAGGACCTGATGGCGAGGCCAGCGGACGGGAACTTGGCGTTCGTATTGAAGCTGCCGCTGCGCAGTTACCGGTAGAGCAACGCGAGGTTTTCTGGCTCCGTATGCAGGCCGATCTAAGTTTTAAAGAAATTGCTAAAATACAAAAATGCTCAGTCAATACCGCGCTAGCTCGGATGCAGTATGCCGTTTCCAAACTTCGGAAAGAGCTGGCTGGTGAGTACCAGGATTTGCAGGAGGAGGGACTATGAAAAAAGAAAAACTGGAAAAATGGATATTGCTCGAACAGTCCGGTGAACTTTCTTCCCAGAAGCTTCGTCTGTTGGAGCGCGAATTGACCAGCTCAAAGAATGCACAAGCGCTACGTATAGAACTGAGAACATTGACCAACGCTGTTGTTCAGCCGGATGTTGAGCTGTCCCCGTGGACGGTCACAAAAATTGATGCACGTCTTCGCAGAGAGAGGCGCGCTGTGTTGAATTTAAAACCGATATTGGCTGTGGCTGCTGGGCTGGCCGTTATCACTGGCATTATGAATTTCCATGGAGATCAGACCTCTTCAACTCCTGCTATCGTTATTGCGTCGGCAGGAGTGGACGTGTGGAGCGATCCGCTTGAAAAGGATCTGAACAAGGTTGAAAACCTGATTTTGGCCATATCAGGTACTTCTCTTGATATCATGGAAATGTAACCGAAAGGAGTGGACAATGAAGAAGTGGATGGTAGTTGGTTTGATCGGTGTGTTGGCAGGTGTAACCGTGGCGGAGGATTCCATGCCGTGGTATAAAAAAATGTTTACTAAGAATGCGGATGAACAGACGCAGGTAATTACTCCGGCGCCGGTCGCAACTCCCGTTGTGGCCCCAGCAACTAAAAAACCTACGGTTAAAGGCAATATAGGAACGGTCGGGGAAAAACAGCGACCGCAACTTACTCCCGAGCAGAAGGAAAAGATGAAAGCGCGCGCAGAATTTAATAAGCCAAAAGAAGGTGCAGAGGTTCGGCAGCGCATACAGAATAATCCTGAGCAGATGGAGAAAATTAAAGCGCAACATGAAACACTGATGAAAATTGGTGAAGCTGCACGTAATGAAACTGATCCCACTAAAAAAGAGGTATTGGTCACCCAATTACGTGAAAAATTGACCGAAGTCGCAGACAAAATGCAGGCTGAGAGGAAGAAGCGCATCGAGCAGGCGGATCAGGAAATGCCGAAACTCAAAGAACGTATCGCGGATGACGAAAAGAACAAAGCAACCCGTGTCGAAGAACAGGTTAAACGGATTCTGGCCGGTGAGCCGTTAAAAGCACCCGAAGGCAAGCGTCAGGCAGAACCAAGAGCAGGTCATTTAAAAAAAGACGCTCAAGCCCCCACAGTTCAATAAACAGACGCAGACGTATTGAGTGTTTAAAAAACCTTGCCGCTGGCGGGGTTTTTTTATTTTAGCTTCAGGGTGTCGAGGATGGCCTGAAAATCCTCTGGAACTGGTGCCGTGACTCGCAGAGCCGCAGTACCACCTAGTGGATCAGGCAGAATCAATCGGCAGGCATGAAGCATTTGGCGCGGTACCGAACGGAAAACGGGATTTCCCCGCTGTTCCCCCGCATATTCCTTATCGCCCAGCACGGGGTGACGCATGGCGGCAAGGTGTTTGCGGATCTGGTGGGTACGTCCAGTATGAATCCGCAGTTCCAAATAACTGGCATCCCGATTGCGGTCGAGCACGTTTACCAGAGTCGTCGCTGATTCTCCATCAATGTCGCGAGTGATCGTTTTGAGCTGGTCTGAAACTCGTCCAATAGCAATCGCACGGTAGATTTTGACAAGCCGTTCCTCCTTAAAGAGCGGGATCATCTTTTCCTTGGCGGCAGCATTGGCGGCGAACAAAACGCAACCCGACGTGTCGCGGTCGAGCCGGTGTACGGCGCAAATTTGGGGATTGTTCAGCTCGTGCTGAAGACGCACTTCTAGACTGCGCACGCTACCGTTGGTTACTATGCCGGATGGTTTATTAACGACAATCAGATCGCCTGCTTTTTTCAAAATTTCAATTTTAGCCGACTTCGATTCAGGGCGAACGGTTTCGATGACGTCTTTAAGTTTGAGCGTATGCTTAGCCATCCAGACACGTTTGCCATTCACAAAAACCTGACGGGCATCAAGCAATACGCGCGCCTGTTTTTTTGAACAGCGCAGTCGGTCGGAAAGAACGTCCACCAGCGGTAGACCTTCTTCGTTTGGTTTAATCTGGAATGTTGCACGGCTCATAAGATTCCTCCTTTAAAATTCGAAGCACGAAAAGCGAAATTCGGATTTATGGATTTAGTTCCCCACAGGCTTCGGCTATGAGCGTTGCGGCTTTTTCGACTTCTTCAACAGTGATATTAAGCGGCGGGAGCATTCGTAGTACCCGCACGGCGGTGGCCAGCGTGAGCAGACCTTTGTCCTGAAGCAGTTTCTGGAGCGGTGCCGCATTATCTTTTAATACGAGACCAACCATTAGTCCGCAACCCCGGGTTCCTTCAATCCAGTCGTATTTTTCGGCAATGGCCTGAAGCTTTTTGAGAAACAGCGCGCCCATTTTCTGCGCGTTTTCCAACAGATGTTCCTTTTCAATCGTTTCGATAACGGCCAGCGCGGCGGCGCAGGCCAGCGGCGTACCGCCGAAGGTCGTTGCGTGGTTGCCGGGTTGGAAAACGTCCGAGACCTTCGGCGCGGCAACGACGGCACCAATCGGGAAGCCGTTGCCGAGTCCTTTGGCGAGCGAGAAGGCATCCGGCTGCACGTCATAGTTTTGAAAGCCAAACCATTTTCCAGTTCGACCAATTCCTGATTGCACCTCATCAAAGAAAAGCAGGGCATCCTGCTCGTCGCAGAGTTTCCGCAGTCCTTTGATAAATTCCGGATCGGCGGGAATAATGCCGCCTTCGCCTTGAACGGCTTCAACCAGAATCGCGGCGGTTTTTTCTGTCACGGCGGCTTTGCACGATTCGAGGTTATTGAATTCGGCATACTTAAAACCTTCGGGCAGGGGATAGAAACCTTTTTGAACCTTCTCCTGACCGGTGGCGGTCAGCGTGGCCAGCGTCCGTCCATGAAAGGAATTTTTCATGGTAATGACTTCGTATTTGCCCTTCGTTGAACCCCAAAGCCGCGCGAGCTTAATGAGACCTTCGTTGGCTTCCGCGCCGGAATTGCAGAAAAAACACTTGCCGCCCATCGACCGCTCGGAAAGTGCCTGCGCGAGCTGCGGCTGGTTTTCATTGTAATAGAGGTTGGAGACATGCACTAGCGTAGCCGCCTGCTCTTGAATAGCCTTTACGACTGCCGGATGACAATGACCGACGTTCAGCACGGCGATACCGGCGAGGAAATCGAGGTATTCCTTACCGTCGGCATCCCAAACCTTACTACCTGAACCTTTGACGAGCACAAGCCCTGGCGCGTAGGTCGGCATTACATACTTTTTGTGCAACTGGATAATTTCTTCTGTTTTCATTTTTTCTGTCCTGTAAAAGGGCTGGAAACATACCGTAGAGATGCGTCATTGCCAACGCATTAAATTTTAGGGGGAAAAACGGTATCCGCGACCGTCGGTCGCGTTTCACCATTTTCTTCGCCGGGAACATCCCGGTCTCCGTCATATGATAGAGAACGACGCTTAGTTCATCTCGAAGGTCTGTTCTCGTGGCTGATCGCCCCATTGCCACGGCCCAAAGTCTTTGTGTGTTTCGCCCGAGATCACGGTGATGGTGTATGAATTCATGCCTCCGTAGCTCGGTGTATCGGTTTCGAGGAAGAACCGTCCAGAGCTGTCGGTGATGGCGGTCTGAGCATCCAAAGACGTGCTCACCACGGCACCCGCCACCGGTGTGGAGTAGGCATAGACGGTTCCTTGGATGGCGATATTCTGCTGCACAAATTCACCGCGAGCACGATCCCGCAGGCGGTAAAACCGCTTCTTAAAGTATTGGGCGTCATTGTCGTACCACTGGTTGGTTTGAAAGTCAGATAACCATATTTCTGCTTGAGGCATCCATCGTTGCAAGTCTGTAGAAGTTGCAAGAATATAACTGCGTTGCGGCTCGCCTCCACTCATGTTCAGGGTCAGGTTATCACCATCTCGGCTCATTGCCACGGTTGGCTTTATCACCGTGCCGGTGGTCTGGAGGGTGAACTCGGTGATGGATTCAAATCCTGCTGCGCCCGTCGCTCCTGAATAGGACGCGATGTCCACGTCTTTGACTGTGATGAATTGCAAGCTTAGCCGATAAGTCCGTCCCGGCCAGAATGTACCCACAGGGAAGGTGTGTTTTGAACTGTTGGTGATGCTTGAAAAATCAATCCAGATTACTTCGTCTTCTTGCGGCAGGTTCTCCACCGCAAGTTCGATGATGCAACGACCGGCAGTCAGGGTGTTGCTCCAGTTGGCTGGAGCATTCCAGTAAATGGTTACCGGCAAGGCGGGATTGACGGTCTGCAACGCCGGAAGATTGGTCACCGTCGGTGCGGCTGGGTAGTCATTGGTCGAACCCAGACTCAGGGTGAGGTTTTTCGCGCCGTCTGCGAGGTTTGTTAGGGAAAACGTAAAGTCACCATTTGCAAAAAACCGGTCGAGGTCGGTCTGCGAGGCATATGTTGCCTCCATCCCCATATGGGGATCCCAGTCGTCCGCCACCAAAGATCCTCTGAAGCCATTGGAGACAACGGTCAGCGTGCCTTGCTTCACCCGGTTGTAAGCCGCCATGTCAACCGATGCATCACAGCCATACATCCCCGTACTCACCGGGTTTGTGCCGGTTTGCTGGTAGCCGCGCATTTTTAGTACAGAAAAAAAGGTCACATCCGGTGGACTCAGAGGATCTGCCGAAGAAGTGTGGAAGGATCCCTCAATTGAACCCGTTAACGGGAATCTGTTCGCATCGCGGAACCCTGTTAGGTTCAGCGTCCAGCCAATATCCGAATCCGCAGGCAGGGTTGTAGTGCAGCGGCATAGCAAGACCTTGTTACCATCGATCCACTCATAGTTAAAATTTGTCACGGCGATCCCGTCGGTTACCCACGTGATCGCTTTGTTGGTGGTACTCATCGGTTGGGAAAAACGGAATGAAATGGCGGAATCCCGCGGCACGTCTCCTGCGTAATTTTGCGGCAAGGAAGACACCAATTCGGATCCAAGTGTCACCCCGGGTGTGGCGACGGTTTTTATCTCGAAGCCCGCCTGCTTGTAATATCCAGCGATGGCTAAGACACCTTGATAGGAGGTTTTATTGACGTTGACGACTTTGACGAACAGCAATTCCCCCTCATAAGTTCGACCGGACTCCAACGTGTTTGCCGGAATGGTGGCAAACACGTTGGTTCCCGTGAGTGCGTCAGTTGTCCCCGGACTGCCGGTTTCAAAGACCGTTTCATCTGTATTGTTGTCATATACACTGAACAAAATAAAGTCTGCTGCCGTGCCGTTCGTCATCGGGGCCCACCGGATGGTTGTAACAGCCGTGTTAGTGATTGTTTGGAGCACGTTGAAGTTCGTAACCACCGGAACAGAAGGATATGTATCGTTCGTCAAGGAAAGGGATACATTTTTGGTGCCGTCATTTTTTGTAACAAGATTGAGTATATAAGTCCCGTTAGATCGGGTCGTATTGAGATCCAGCAAGCTTTCCGATTGATACTCGTGCCGGATGCCCCAGTCGTCCGGATACTCGCGCACCAAGGGCACCGTTGTGCCATTAGGCATCTGCAAGGTACCGGATGCCAGAGAATCTATCGCCGCACCTTCCGCAAAGGCACTAAAGGCCAGAGGTTTGTCATAGTCTGAATTAATTAGAGCGACTAAATTCGACCCGGCTTGCTTGAAGTTTTGGCCATTCACCACAGCGATGAAGTTGACATCAGCAGACAGAGCCGTTCCTGCCATGGTAGCCAGCAAACCTATCGTCCTTATATAGGCTAGACAATGCTTCATAATTTCCCCTTTTTGTTGTCTGAGGTGGATATGTTACAAATCCATTAGGAAAAACATATTTTTTCCCCTACGGGTTCACAGTACTCCCGCATCATCGGCAGAAACAAGAAATTTTTCGGATAGATTTATTCAGGCACATAATGCGGGTTGACAGCTACGCGTCAGCGGAAGTATCAAAAAAAGCGGAGGAGTTATGAGTGCGCCAAGCAAAGCGTGTAATAGGCAGCCGGTTAAAATCCGGCACGGCCAAAGCCTAACCAGCAGGCCGTTACCAAATGTGCATCTGGGGAGGTAACGAACCGGATGAAGCCACAGGAGAGGAGTTTCCAGACCGCAACGAAAGTGAAGGGATTGAGCCCCG
>JBBQSL010000119.1:0-10785 GCA_038213895.1 Kiritimatiellales bacterium
CGAAAGCGTCATTGAAACACATTGACGGGCTCTTCTCGAAGAACAAGGCAGGCAAGAACCCCGCGATACATTCCCCGTACCGCAGGCTTCCAGCCTGCCCTGTCCCACCGTACCGCAGGCTTCCAGCCTGCCCTGTCCCACCGTACCGCAGGCGTCTCGCCTGCCCAATTTCAATCCTATTCAGGAAGTCCATCAATCCCGACGAAAAGCCCTGCCGCACTGGGCACAAACCGGTAGTACTTATTTCGTCACTTTCCGTCTTGCCGACTCCATTGATCAATCGCGCATCAGCGAATACAAAGAACTACGCAAAAAATGGGAAGAACACCATCAGCCGCCTTACTCCGAACGTGAACAGGCGCAATTCGCCGAACTATTCTCTGAGAAAGTAAGTGACTGGCTCGATGAAGGAGCCGGAGCATGTATTCTCGGTAAACCTGAAATCTCAAAGTTGCTGACTACAACTCTGACTCATTTTGATGGAGAGCGCTACGAGCTCGATGAATGGGTTGTCATGCCGAATCATGTACACGTACTGGTTAGTCCACTACCCGGCTTTAATCTGAAAGACATTCTACATTCCTGGAAATCCTACTCGGCACATCAGATAAATAAGCATCTCGGCAAAAGCGGTGCCCTCTGGAAGCAGGAAAGCTATGACCACATCGTTCGCAATCAGGACGAACTGACCCGCATCCGGAAATACATCAGGAATAATCCGAACAAAGCTGGACTTGGCGTTGCTCCGGCTGGGCACGGCAGGCTGGAAGCCCGCGATACATTCCCCGTACCGCAGGCTTCCAGCCTGCCCTGTCCCACCGTACCGCAGGCGTCTCGCCTGCCAAAGGTCATCCACGGCTCGCCCGCTGACCTGAAACACGTCGCCCTGCCCTATGACGAATACACCGATGACGACATCGCCCACCGCCGTATCTACGTCGAAACCTCGCGCGGCTGTCTCTTTAAGTGCGAATACTGCCTTTCCGCGCTCGACGAAACCGTCCGTTTCTTCCCGCCGGATCGGATATTTCCCGCATTTAAAAAGCTCATTGAACGCGGCGTGCGGATTTTTAAATTGCTCGACCGCAGTTTCAACATCAATACGGCCCACGCCGCCGCCGTTCTGCGTTTCTTTCTAGAAAATCGGCGCGAAGGTATGATGCTTCATCTCGAATGGGAGCCAGAACGTCTACCGCCTATGCTTGAAAAACTGATCGCCGCAGCGCCGCCCGGATTTCTCCAACTTGAAGTCGGAGTACAGACCTTCAATCCGGAAGTCGCGGCGCGAATCGAGCGCATACTCCATGTAGAAACCGTCGAAGTGCATATCCGTACACTCGCAGCCATGCCCTCAGTTCATCTGCACGCCGACCTGATTGCCGGACTGCCCGGCGAAACGTTCGACAGCATTGCGGCAGGCTTTGACCGTCTCCACGCCTGCGGGCCAAATGAAATCCAGCTCGGCATTCTAAAAAAACTACGCGGTGCGCCCATCGCCCGCCACGATGTTGAATGGCAGATGGTTTACAACACCTCGCCGCCTTACGACGTATTGCAGACCGCCACGCTAAGTTTTGTTGACCTTCAGCAGATCCGCCGCTTCGCCCGCTTCTGGGATATCATTGTTAATAACGGACGATTCCCGGAAACAGCCAGACTGATCTGGCAAAACCAACCATCTGTTTTCAGTGCTTTCATGGAATGGAGCGAATGGATTTACAAACAAACGCACGCCACCTTCGGGTTTACACCGGCGCGCCTCGCACAGTTCTTGGAAGAATTCTTGATCGGAAAGAGGGAACTGGATGTGAAAATAGTGCGTCACGCGCTGGATGCCGACCTTGCCAGCAAACGCACCGGATCAAAAGGCATGGAACGTCAGACCCGGAAAAAAAAATGAGGTAAACTAAAGGCAGGCTAGAAGCCTGCGATACATCTCCTGTACCGCGGGCTTCCAGCCGGCCCTGTCTCAAAACATCGCCCGCTTAAACTCTTTTCCAAGCCCAATCTTTAATCTATTTTACTATCTTAAAATATGAAACCTCCTCACATCATCGGAATTGTCGGCGCATCAGGATCAGGAAAAACGACCGTGGCACAAGAGCTAGCGACGCTGGCTGACAACGCCAGTCTGATTTCACAAGACAACTATTACCGGAGTCTGCCAGACGATATAAATGCCAAGGATTGGAATTTTGACGACCCCGCAGTCATTGATCTGGAACATCTTGCCTGCGATCTCGCCGCTTTGAAACGCGGTGAAACGATCAAAGGCCCACGCTATATTTTCTCCACCCATAAACGTGCGCCGGAAAGCATCACGCTGCAACCTGCACCAATCATTATCGTCGAAGGACTATTCCTTTTCCTGCCGGAAAGCCTGCGGAAAGTTTTTGACCTGAAAATTTTCATTAACATTCCATTGGAAGTTTGTTTAGAACGCCGCGTCACTCGCGATGTTGTTGAACGTGGTCGCACGGCCGAAACCATTCGTCAGCGCTGGATAGAACAAGTCGAACCGATGTACCGGAAATATGTTGAGCCGACCCGCGCCTGCGCCGATCTTCTTCTTATTCCTGCCGAACGGGGTACACCGGAACGGGCGCACCAAATTTCCGAGTGCTTTAAAAAAAACATCAGCGATGCTTGCGGTGTGACGGCACGGCGAGCGTTCCGTTGAAGAACTCGATAATATGCCCCTTCTCGATCAGCCAGCGCAACGGATTGATAATCTCGTGAGCCTCCGGCGAGCCTTTTGATGAGCCAGGACGCAATCCTTCGACCAGTTGGTCACGCGTAGAGCCGGGATGATCCGCTAAATATTCGAGCACGGCACGAATGTGTTGAACCGTTTTTTCCGGATTGATCGGGTCGGGTTTGACCGAGGTAATAAAGTTGATGTTTTTACCGGCTTTAAACGTTTCCAAGTGCAGATGACGGAACGCCGCACGCAGGGCAAACGAAACAGAAAGCGGGAAGCGAATTTCGCGCTCCCACGCCTCACGTACAGTACAGATGAGGTTATAATCTTTAATTTTACGAGCCAGCGAGGAAGGAAGCACCGCACGGGAAACTTCTTCAATTTCCGCATCAGCAATCTGGGTGCGAATATATTCCTCGGACTGCGCAAGCGTGAAATCTTTAACTTCACCCTCCTTGGCATCTTTCAAGCGGTACACGGTCTTCTTTGACGACTCCTGTTTCCACTGCTCAATCAGGGCTTCATCGCGAACGGTCTGTACCTTTTCTTTAAAATGATCAAAGGACATTCCAGAAAAACGAGCGTTATAAATCTCCTGCAGGCGAGCCGCGTAACTATGGTGATTCGGCGGACCAACCAAAATGTCACCAATTTTTCCAATCATCGGAAAAACACCAGTAGGCGGGTCTACCGCGATGTCTTCTTTTACAAAGAAATCTTCGCGATGATCATCCAAGAGCTGACGCACCAACGCGTCACGGCTGGTGGCAACCATTTTAGAGCGCTTGCCTTGATAGAGCTTGAAACCATTCGAACCGGGTCGGACTTCGATTTTGACCAAATGGCCTTTCGGATCCGCAAGGAACAGGTTGGCCAGATCCATCAGCGGATAAGCACGTTTACTGTGGTGAATCTGACGCACCATGGAGGCCAGCCACTGCTGCTCAGGCAGAAATTTAATTTCAACCGGCAGTTCGACTCGTTCATTGCGCGGGGCTTCTTCACGGCGAACACCCACCGGACGTTCTCCAGCTGGGCTTACACGTGGCGAAACTGCACGGGATGGTTCATCGCGGCGCGGCGCATCACCGCGCGCAGGGGTGTCCCGTCGAGGAGCATCTCGCCGCGGGGCATCCCGCCGAGGAGGCGTATCACGCCGGTCACCGCGAGGACTGTCGCGGCGCGGACCATCCCGACGATCGCCATCCCGACGTGCCGGCCTTTCAGACCGATGGTGGTCGTCCGTAGCATAGTGGTTGGTCGCTGGCGCTTTTTTGGCCCACTGAGGGACAAAATTGAGGTCGAGAAGGATGTCTTCCTCAGGCCGTGATACATTAGTTATTTCATCTGACATGGTAAAACCTTTTGATTTGAGCGAGCATTAGTATACGCTTTCCAATGTTTGGAAAAGGAAAAACCGTGTCAGGAGCTCGTTAATGCATACCGTACCATTGGAAGAACTGGAAAAATACTCCTCCGCCGTCACATTGTCGGATATGGAAATCTTTGTTTTTCCTGAGCTACTCTACGCTCTGCTGCTCGCCAATATCATGAGTCCGCGCATCTGGAAATGGCGCGACGACCCGTGGTTCGCCAAAATCAACAAGATGAACCCGCGCAAAAAAATTGACCGACTGAAGCAGTACATTATTGACCATTATGAGTTCAACCTTGACCTCGACACCTGGGGACTGACAGACCAGCAGACCGAAATGAACCGCTTTACTCCGTTCATGGATGCTAAAATTATCAGCGCCAGCAATGCCCTTTTCGGCTACGAAGGCGATAAACACTACTTTGATCTCGATATCCGTCGTCACTTCGGACTCGAAAAATATAATTCCACAGTCATTCCATACTGGAAAACCGAAACCATCGAGGCCATGGATGCATTCGCCCACCGCGAAGGATACCGTACCGGTGCCGGCGAATGCGTTTCTCTTTCCACCCTTTACGCCGCCGCACTCTTCATCGTCTGCGGAATCCCACTTGAAGATATCTTCCTGATGGCCACGCCGCTCCACTCACAGAACTTCGTGGCCGTCGGCGACGGCATACTCACCAATAACCGGCGCATCGTCACCAAAAACATGTGGTTCAACGGCACCGAACTGACCGATAAAGCCCAGCGCGCCCTGCGCCACGAACAGATCACGATGGTATTTAACAACACCGGCTATGTTCATTGCGTCTATCCAGAAGCCACCATGGAACCCGCGCACTACGAACGGTTCAAAAAACAGATTGGCGAGTATCTTTCCACCGACATCACCTTTGAAATCCTCGCCAACTTCTTACGGCAAAATTCAAAATTCCAAAAATGCTTTCAGCTCTGTCACGACTTCCACGGCAAGAAACGCTGGATCGCCGCCGAACGCGCCTACGCCTATGAACACAGCGCTCCGTACAAAGTCGGTGACAACACTCGCACCCAACTGCTCGAAGAAATCGACAGCGATGAATTCTACTGTGAGCCGATCCCCGGACGCATCTGTCTGCCAAAGCTAGAAGAGTTTTTTAAAAACAATCCCATCCAGTACTACGATGCAGAAAGTATGGCCGAACTCGGTAAAAAGCTCGAATGTAGCAGTTCCGGAAAAAATGAAATGCTCGCCGAACTAGCGAAATTTGTTCATCTGGAGCCAGAGTTTCCCGATTTTGAGAGCAAGGCTTCCAAACCGTGGAAAAAACTGGAAATCGTTCCCAGCATGCCGCGCGAAGAAATCATCGCCTACGTCGAATCGATGCGCAGCGAAAATCATTCCGCCGACCTCGCCTTCTACGCCCTGCGCGACCTGAGCCGCACCGACTGGACGCCGTTCCTCAAAGCCGCGCTTGAACGAAATCCGGTCTGCATCGAAGCGACGAAGGAGTTAAGCGACGACGAACTGATTGAACTGCTGACCCACCCCGCCGTTCCGGCACCCCTCCAAGGAGGGGAATCTGACAGCGACCCAATGAATTTGGAATCCCCTCCTACGGAGGGGTGGCCGAAGGCCGGGGTGGGTTCTCTCAAAGATCCCCTCCAGGGAGGAGTCCGCGAAGCGGGGGGTGGGTTCTCTGCCCTCGGCTTCGACTCCATCTACGACGGTTCACGCCTCGCCCAGCCCGACGAGGTCTGGAACTACAAAACTGGCGACGGAATCGAAAAAGCCATCCTACTGGCCAATGTTTGGAAAAAACGTCATTCAGAAGATAAAATTGAACTCATCATTCAACCCGACCGCGCTGAATTACGTTTCGGCGGACAAACACGGACGTTTTCATCGACCAAGGAACTGTCGAAAAATTTGCCAGTCTAGGTTGATTGCCGGTATGTGATTCCAGCGATGCTGATCTCATGTTCGCAGATCTGTTTAAGGCGATTGATTATTCTTGAAAATGTCCACCAACGATCTGCCCCTTGGCCGTCCACTTTCGAAAAGTGGTTTAAACTTTTGCATCATATGCCATTGAACGTAATAATGCCCAGACGCTTACACCTAACTTTAACCCCTTTACCGAAATAGTTCGCGACTGACAAGCTCTATGCCGCATCCGAATTCCAGCGCGGACATCATTGCCTCCTATTTTGATCTAAACTATGCTATATAGCATAGTTATGCAAGTAAAAAAAAACTTCTAAGAAAGTCCTACGGACTTTTTGAGTTTCTCTACTTCCGACGGAGCCAGCTCGCGATGCTCACCCGTACGGAGCTTTTCAAGACGAAGCTGACCAACCGAGACGCGCACGAGGCGTCCAACCTTACAATCGAGAACCTCCATCATACGGCGAATGTGACGATTACGCCCCTCCCCTAATGTCAACGTATAGCCAAGCTGACCGGCAATCGTCCGGCGCAAGGGTTCAACGCGTAGGGCTTTCAGTTTCTCACCATGGCAATTGAGTCCTTCGAGCATCCGCTTGATTTCTTCCGGAGTCAGTTCCCGATCAATCCAGACCTGATATTTTTTCTCAATATGATGGCGTGGATGCATTAGGCGGTGTGCCAACTCGCCGTCATTGGTAACCAATAGCAACCCCTCGCTCATGACATCAAGACGCCCGACCGTATAAACGCGGCCCGGCAAATCAGGAAACAGATCAATCACCCGCTCACGGCCTTCGGGATCATCAGAGGTGCAAATAACGCCCACCGGCTTGTTAAGCATGATCCAAACTTTTTGGTCGAGTTGAACAATTTTACCATTACAGGTTACCTTATGAACCGCAGGATCAACTTTGGTTCCAAGTTCAGTAACAGTCATACCATCAACGGTTACCACCCCGTCCGTGATCAGCTTTTCGCAGGCGCGACGGCTCGCCACCCCGCACTCCGCCAAATATTTCTGCAATCTAATCATTATTAACCAACCGCGAATTCACGCGAATATACGCTAATCATTGAAATGAAGGGAAATAAAATCTGCGCTCATCTGCGACCTCTGCGGATTTCCCGATTGGGTGCGACTTTGCCGCGCTAAGCCCGTCCATTAGCGGTTAAAACAAAAAAAGCCCCGGCAATACCGGAGCCTTACTTCAATAAGGTCAGATGGCTTACTCTGCCGGTTT
Organism: Kiritimatiellales bacterium; assembly: GCA_038213895.1. Taxonomy (GTDB): domain Bacteria; phylum Verrucomicrobiota; class Kiritimatiellia; order Kiritimatiellales; family Tichowtungiaceae; genus Tichowtungia. Next base: position 7,254 of record JBBQSL010000119.1, read on the forward strand.
GGTTTTTACCAGACCGAAACCGCGGTCGCCGTCTTTCCACTTGCCTTCTGCTTTAAGTAGATCGACGCGCTCAAAACGCTTAAGAACATTGCGGCGGATCGAAATTTTACTGGCCGACTTCAAACTGGAATGCATTGTCATGGTTATCTCCTCAAAATCATTTATAAACGAGCGGCACAGAATACCTTTTCTAGAGGGGTTGTCAAATGTTCAAAAGGCCTAATTTGTAACGACTGATAAACAGTTCCGCCATCGGTTAATTCATATCAATTTTTCGTCTGCGCTGTCAGTTCAATACAGATCAAACGCGCTGGACTTCCGGAGTCTGGAAGATTCTGACAGATGTAAGCGCGTCCTCCGCTCAGCACAGGAGCAGTCCACGTCTGTTCGGCGTTAAACAGTCGTGTGGATGAAACGATAATATAAAAACCCGGTTTCCGCAGACCACCGGCGTCGAGGCGTTCACCGAAGAATGGCGTGGACTGCGCCACGGAAAGCGGGCGTTGATTTTTCCGGTGGCCGGATCAAGACAAAGCAGCCCACCGGACGGCGGACTGGATTCGCCACCGGCGAAAACGAACAGAACGCGCCTACCATACATCGTTGCGGCAACAGGCGTGGCATAGCTACGCCCCCACGGATCGTCTGCAATCCACCGAGTTTTACCGGTGAACTTATCAAACACAACCACGCATTTCCCCGCGCCAACATTCAAAATAAGCGAATCACCCTCAACCAGCGGCGACGAGCAGAAGCCGAAGAAATCCTGACCGGATCCGAACTCCTCCATCAGGCGGTGGCACCACAGGAGCCGTCCGTTCTGCAGACTAAGGCAACTCAGCACGCCCTGCGCCCCGAGCGTGTAAACGCGGTCGCCGTCGATGGCCGGAGTCGCGCGCGACCCGCTGAGATAATTGAAGCGATCTTTGTAGGTGGTGGGCGACTCGTCCGACCAGATCAATACACCGGTAGCGGCATCGAGACATTCAACCTTTTCCAAGGTCTGAAAACGTCCGGTATGGATAAGGCGGCCATTTTGGATAGAAGGTGCCGAATAGCTTTCGCCACGCGGATGCGACCAGAGGATCCGAGCCGTCGGCAAATTTGTGGTCAGCCCCGTTTCCGCAGACTTCCCGTCTCGGGTTTCACCGAGAAACTGCGGCCAATCGGACTGAACCGAAACCGCAATACCTAAAATTGGCAACCACCGAAACCGCATGACCGCCATTCTGCATTTTTACCCCGCAAATAAAACTCCATTTTTTTAGCTTATGGAGATTTTGGGAATCCCCCGCCAAACTTTCAACCGGCGTTTACAGGTTTCTAAAATTTTTCTGAGCAAAAGCTTCGTCAACGAATGCTAGAATATTTTCCAGTGAGGTGTCGCTTTCCACTGCATGTGATGGAGAGAAGATATAGCCACCTTCAGCACCCAGTTCGAGCAGTTTGCGGGATTCTCGGCGCACATCTTCCGGCGTACCGAATGGAAGTGTTTTCTGCATGCTCAGTCCGCCAAAGAAAGCGAGTCGTCCGCGGTATCTTGGTAGAATATTGTAGATATCCATGACTTCCGGCTGAAAAGGGTTGAAGCTGTTCAGACCAGCGGCAATGAGATCGTCAAAGAGTTCGTCTACATCGCCGCAAGAGTGGATCATCACAAATTTACCGGCGTTACGGACGGTTTGGTACATCCGTTTAAGTTGCGGATAAATGTATTCGCGCCAAAATACGGGACCCATAACTAAGCCATGCTGCTGACCCCAATCGTCACCGAAATAAACGGCATCGATATCATAGGTCAGCGCCTTTTTGACCTGTGCGATATTGTAATCGGCAATTTTCGTCAGCAGTTCATGGACAAACTCAGGATTATCGATCATGTCCATCATCAGATTTTCCATACCGCGCAGAGTCCACGCGCGTTCGTACAGGGAGAACCCGAGTTCAAACACGCGAAAACAGTCGGAGCGAGCCGCAATTTTACTTTCGATGTCGTCGAAAAAACGCGGATCAAGCGGATCGGGGAATTTCACGCCGGTCATATCCGGATCCGGAATAACACAGCCCTGAACAACGCCGATATCTTTATCCACACTGCGATCCCAGATTACTCCGAAGACATCTTTTAAGCGGTCGTTGCCGATGTTTTCAAAGAAGCCGATGTCACTGCCAACCCGCACAATGTGGTTACCAACTTTTGTTTCCAAATCGTCGGTATGAAAATGCTTTTTGAGCATCGCCTCCGGTTCGTGGGTAAACTTATAAGACCACGGCACATACGGTGGCTTTTTGCCTTCGAGAACCATTTTTACGACTTCGCGCTTTGTCATATTTTTTCTCCGCCTTTGTTTAGCTAAGTAGAGCAGAGACCTATGGATTTAGTAAATAGACCCGCTTGCAATAAGCATGGACAAAACTGCACAGAACATTTATTGAATAGGCATGAATCAGCGCACACGGATGGAATACGTACTTCAGCCTGAAGTGCAAAAAATGCTGGGCCATTTTTCTTCACTAATCAATGTGCGGATCGGTTTTTTCTCGCTGGATGGTCGGGAGCTTTGTGTAGGGCATAGCCGCCCTGTGTGTTCTTATTGTCACATCCTGCGCACAGAATTTGGAATGGAAAAGATGTGTTTAGCACTTGATCAGTGCATGTTTGAACGAACCCGTAAAACGGGAGAACCTGTCCGCTATGCCTGCCACGCCGGTTTAACAGAGATTATCCTGCCAGTTCAGTCGGCCAATCGTTGTATTGGATTCATTATGGTCGGACAATTTCGAGCTCCGGAACAGACTCTTACAGCTTTTTCAAAAGGCTGGAAAGAGATAGCACGTTCTCCGGCAGTCCGGCGGCAATATCAGGGAACGCCGACTTTTTCGGAGCAGCAAATTGAGGATATGATTCATATGCTACGGCTGATGGTGCAATTCATTGCGGAGCACTATCTGGTTGGAATGAAAGATTTCGACGTGATTCAGCCCTTGGTTGAGCAGATTGAGCAGCATCCGGAGCAGATCCTAACGATTCAGGATGCGGCGAAGAGGATCGGACGCAGTCCCTCGAGTCTATCTCATTTATTTAAAGAACTAACAGGGGTTGGGTTTCGGAGGTTTCAGATCAACTGTCGACTAGATGAGGCTGAGCGACTATTGAAAACCTTCCCTCAAATGCCAGTTAAGGAGGTTGCGAAGCGGATCGGTTTTGAAGACCCGCTCTATTTCTCACGACTTTACCACAAGCATCGTGGAAAAAGTCCGTCGGCAAAGCGCGTAGCCACTTGAATTTCAAAGCCGCTACAAGACGCTACAGGAGGACCCGTAATACCAATGACGGATGAAGTTCAGTATTTATTCATCCGGGTAGGGATGGCTCGCCGAGCCGTCCGCACGCACGCCAAACCGACTGATACCCCATTGACTTAAATAATATTTAAACACCCGCTACGCTCAAGACACGAAGAGCACAAAGATTTGTGTACTTAGTGCCTTTATGTTTAAAGTAATTGATATGAATTAAATTAATTCCGTA
>JBBQSL010000120.1:0-10712 GCA_038213895.1 Kiritimatiellales bacterium
CGCATACAGCACTTTCCTTGCCGCCGCACGACCCTTCCTAGTCATACCTTCTAGATCCTCCCGCTCTTCGCAGGTCAACGTGACTTTGTAACTGGCTTGCCTTCCCATAACTTGCTCCCTCCTTTTGATGGTTGTAATCACGGAGAAAGCATATCACATAAGAATTTTAAGCGAATGATTTATTTTACAATGTACTAGTTTTGACATGGAAAAAAGGATTTCTCCGACGAGTTTAATGACCCATTCTCGAAATCCTTTTTCCCATGACTGAAACTGGATTAGGAACATACAAGACGCGAAGAATAGTGGCAGAAAACTGGTTTAGTGTTTCAGATGTTGGAAAACGGGTGTAGGGTTCTGGCAATGAAAAAGCTGATCAAAACCGTCTTTGGTCTATTGTCACTGGTAGCGGTGATTTTTATTTCCGGAACGCTTTTCTACGGCACAAAAACCGTCCACGACCTGCTCGGTGAAAATAAAAAACTCAAACAGGCGATCAGCACGCTAACCCGCGAAGACCAGATCGGCTATGCAAAGGTCGTTTGGCAGGAAACTCGCGACGGAAAACTCTACACGTCCATCCGGTTTGTCGAAACCGCTCGCGACGACCGGCTAAAAACCGTCCTGGAGAAGGAATATGAAATCGAAGGCGATATCGTTCACTTTGACGCGCTGATTGTTACCTTTTCCGATCAGGCCGTCATGGATGGCAAGGAACGATCACTCTATCTCTGGCGGCGCGTTTATGGCGAAAAACAGACTCCGGCAGATGGTTTTTCGATTGAATCAGAAGGGAAGGCTCCGGCTCGCTACAGCGACCTGCTAACCCGCTTGCGCCTTTCTGAGCGGATCATGTTTTGGAGCGCCATCTGGGATTTAGCCAATGATCCGGAGGCTCTGCAACGGCACGGTATAAAAGCCATCTACGGTAATGCGGTATATAAAAAGCTGCGCCCCGGCCTCATTTATGTCTTTAAAATTAGCCCCACCGGCCAGCTTTATCCGGAAACTGTTCCGGATTTATAAGCTTAAACGCAAAGACACGGAGGGCGCCGAGGATCGCAATGGATTCTTTGCGATACGTCCGCAGGCTTCTAGCCTGTAATGTTGCCGCTTCGCTGCCGTCCCTTTCAGGCCAGCCTCTCTTTCACTTCGTTTCGAGTCACTAATGGGTTAAACCCTGAATATTTAAATCAAAATTTTAAGGAATACAGTGTACTAGCGTTTCTGCGTTGAATTCCGATCTTTGGAAACTAATCCTGGCCGTGTATATGGGATAGGTATACATTTTGACCATGCAAAGCGGATTCAGTCAGTTAGACGGTTTCGAGTGGGACGAAGGAAACCGCAACAAAACCCAGCTGAAACACGAGGTGTCCACTGGAGAGTGTGAGGAGATTTTTTATAATCAGCCGCTGATTATTTTGGATGACCACAAGCATTCAGAAGAAGAACAGCGATATGCAGCGTATGGAATGACCGATGATGGGTGCAGGCTGCATATCATTTTTACCGTGCGAAAAACAAAATACCGTGTGGTTTCAGCTCGCGATATGCACAAGAAAGAGAGGCAGTTTTATTAAGACCAAACCTAAACAGATTCCAAAGTTTAAAAATGAGGACGAGGAACGCGATTTTTGGGCAACTCATTCATCGCTGGACTACTTTGATCTTTCTACGGCGCGACGGGTAACTTTTCCCAACCTCAAGCGAACAACTAAATCCATTTCAATCCGGCTGCCGGAAGCACTGATTGACGAACTCAAAGTATTAGCCAACAAGATGGACGTTCCGTACCAGAGCCTTATAAAAATGTATCTTGCCCGCGATGTCGCCATGGAACGCCGCGCACTCTTCGCTCAAGATAAACATCTCGCCGTCGCTGAAGATCCCGCTGAATACGGAAAATAAAAAAGGAGGATGAGGCATCTTTGCCTCGGGCCAGCGGCTGGATGCCGATTTCACCTTAGGGTGTGCCCATTCCACCGTGTGTATTGGCTCACAGAGCCAACGCTACATCAGTCACAATGTAGAGTCGGCTCTATGCGCCGATCAGTTTTTCTTCAGTTTCGGTCCCGTCGGGGTGTCTTGGACAGTCCAACCGGCGGCGGTAATGGCGTCGCGCAGGCGGTCGGCTTCGGCAAAGTTCTTTGCTTTTTTGGCGGCGACGCGCGCTTCGGCCATGGCGACCAATTCTGCTGGAACTTCGGCGACGGGCTGCTCAAGGAATCCAAGAACCGTATCGAGTTTTTTCCAAAGGTTGGAAACTGCAACGGCAGTTGTTCCAGACATCGGGAAATTCTTGTTGCCTTCATGGACGCCGTCGAAAAGGGCGCCGAGCGCGCCAGCAATGTTGAGGTCGTCGTCGAGGGCTTCAGTAAATCGTTTTTCCAACTCCACGGCCCAGCCGGGCAGATCATTTATTGTAGGACACGCCTCCCGTATTCGGGGGCGTGTGTTGTCCTGATCGGGAGAAGGATACAAGCCCTCCGAGTACGGAGAAGCTTGTCCTACAAGTTTGGAGCCAGCGGCTTCTTTGACCTTGGCGTAAAATTCGTCGAGGCGGGCGAGGGCGGCGCGGTTGGCGTTGAGTGAGGCAAAGGTGAAGTTGAGCGACTGGCGGTAGTGCGTGCCGATCAGTTCGTAGCGAATTTCTCGTCCGTTGAAGCCTTTTTCCAGAATCTCGCGTAGGGTGTAGAAGTTGCCGAGTGACTTGGACATTTTCTTGCCATCCACTTGCAGGTGCGCGCAGTGCATCCAGTATTTGGAATACATTTTTCCGTTGGCGCCTTCGCTCTGGGCGACTTCGTCTTCGTGGTGTGGGAAGATGTTGTCCACGCCGCCGGTGTGCAGGTCAAAGGTATCGCCGAGATATTTCATGCTCATGGCGGAACATTCGATATGCCAACCGGGACGGCCTTTGCCCCACGGTGAATCCCAGACGACATCGCCATCGGCTTCGTCGTAACCTTTCCAGAGGGCAAAGTCGGCGGCGTTTTCCTTGTCATATTCGTCTTGGGCGACGCGTGCGCCGGAGAGCATGCCTTCGCGGTCGAGGTGCGCCAGTTTGCCGTATTCCGGAAACTTATCGATTGGGAAATAGACCGAGCCGTCGTCGGATTTGTAGGCGAGGCCTTTGGCGAAAAGTTTTTCGATGATAGCGATCATTTCGGGGATGCAGTCGGTCGCGGCAGGATAAAATTCGGCGGGCTCGATGTTGAGCGTTTTAAGGTCAGCGAAAAAGGCGTCTTTGTATTTTTGCGTATAGTCACGCAACGGCAGTCCGCTTTCGCGCGAGCCGCGAATGGTTTTATCGTCCACGTCGGTCAGGTTCTGCACCTGCGTGACGGCAAAGCCTTTGTACTTCAGCCAGCGGCGGAGTAGGTCTTCGAACATGTAGGCGCGGTAGTTGCCGATGTGGGCGTAGTTGTAAACCGTCGGTCCGCAGGTGTACATGCGGACGTGGTTGTCTTTCAGGGGAACCAGTTCCTCCTGTGCGCGGGACATCGTGTTATAGATTTTAAAGCTCATAAAAATATCCATGGAATAATGGAATGGAGGAATGTTGGAATAATGAGAGAGAAACCTTTTGTTGAAGGGTTCATCGTTCCTTTTTTCCAGCGTTCCATCATTCCGGGTTCAAAAAGCAGGATGTTACTTTATTTTAGTTTTGAGGCAAGCCTGCGGGCGAAAAGAGGCAGTTCGGGGTCACGAGCCCCCATGCCTAACACAGGTAGGCCTTCATCCAGAAGCCGTTTTTCCAATGCTTGGAAACTTTCGACAAACTCCGCTGGAACACCTGCCGCTTGCAACCGTTCGACAAACTGCTCCGAGGTCACTTTGATGTTCACTGTACCGCCCGCGAAGTAAACCGGCAGGATGAATAGCTTTGTAGACGCGGTGTCCTCACCGCGTTCTGAGGCGGTGGGAACACCGCCTCTACGTTTCCAATGATTGGAGAATACCTCAATAAAACCATCTAAACCTTGGAAAAGCGGCGTGTAGCCGTGCGGTCGCCAGTAGGCGGAAAAAGCCGCAAATTCGCCGGAAACGGCTTCGAGTGCTGCGGCGATTTTTACCGGACTGTGTGCGAAGTCGTCGATGACTTTCGGACTGACTCGTTCGAGCCGCCGTTCAATGCCTTTGAAGGTGGCGACCGCGTTGATGCATTTCTGCATGTCGAAACCGAGCGCTTGGCAGAGTGTCAGCGCATTGTTGATGTTTTCAGTGTTGTGTTTTCCCAGAAGAGGAGAACCCACCCCGGCCTGCGGCCACCCCTCCGCTGGAGGGGAATTTTTGAGAGAGTCTGTGCTGAATAAGAATCCCCTCTCGGGAGGGGTGGCCGTAGGCCGGGGTGGGTCAGGTTTTATGACGACTCCAGAAACCTGCGATTCGAACTGCGCAAAGAGCTGGTGAAGCTCGGCGAGCGAAAAATGGTCTTCGGCTATGTTGGTGATGATGGCGTGGTGCGGATGAAGCTTGAGGAATGAGCGGTCGCTTTCGTCGGCTTCAATGATCCACGAGCCGGTTCCGTAGCAGACAGATGCGCCGATATTATTCATGCTTGCACCGCAGTAGACGGTCGGATCTTTTTCAAGGCATTGGAAAATCCAGCCAAGCAGTCCGGTGACCGTCGATTTTCCGGCGGTTCCGGCGACGGCAATGACTTCCTTGCCTTCGCAGAGTTTGGCTAACATATCGGCGCGGTGCAGCAGGGGAATACCTAAGAGATTAGATTGTTGGATATCTGGATTATCGGACTCAATGGCGGTGCTGTAGACCACGAAGTCGGTTTCTGCTGTGATACCTGAGCCGTCTTGCGGGACGATGCGGATGCCGAGATGTTCCAATGATTGGAAGATTGGAAGATTGGAAGCCCGGTCGGAACCGGAAACGGAATATCCGGTGTGTGCGGCCAGTTGCGCGATGCCGTTCATTCCCGTCCCGCCGATGCCGATGATATGGATTTTTTTACCGTTCATGTAGAGAATCTTTAACCACGGAACACACAGATTACACGGAAAATCAGAGGTTAGTACTGATTGTTATATTGAGTATTTTGAATATGAGTTCGGCTGGGTACGGAATGTGGCAGACGTCGATTTGATTTTGCCGAGCTTTTCCGGCGGACTGGTTGCTGATGCAGTTTTAGTTTAGATTCGCAGTTTTCTTCTGTAAAAGCTAATTATCCGGTTGCAGGCGGTTGCAAATTTCGCATATATTGCGCTCCTTTATCTGGAGGTCGCTTGCATGAATCATGAAATCATGACGATTGAAGAGGTTGCGGTTTATCTGCGCGTGTCAGAGCGTACCGTTTATGACTGGGCACAAAAGGGTCAATTGCCTGGCGGTAAATTGGGCACGACGTGGCGCTTTAAACGGGGTGATATCGAAGGATGGGTGAATCGGCGCATTGGCAATTCAGCCGCTCCGGTTGCTCCGATTGCTCCAGGTATGGAAATGCTGAACCGGATTCTTTCACCGGAGCGTGTTGTTTTTTTTGATACAGCAGAAAAAGAGTCCGCGTTGAAAACGCTTTGCGCTGTATTGGGAACGTCTCCGCTGATTCATAGCGAAGCGGAGCTGGAGCGGGCTGTATTCCAGCGCGAGGAATTAATGAGCACTGGAATCGGTTTTGGGGTTGGCGTACCTCATGTGCGCCTTGCTTCGGTCGATGATCTAGTGATGGCGCTCGGTATTGCTCGTAAACCGCTGGATGATTATTCGTCGCTGGATGAAACGCCGGTTCAGATTGTTTGTATGGTGGCCGCGAGCGCCACGCAACATCCACAGTATATCCGTGCGCTTTCCGCGATTAGCTCTCGGCTTAAAGATGAAACCGTGCGCAAGGCTCTTATTAACGCCAAGGATGCTATTTCCGTTTTTAATACGTTTATCGGTTGTATGCCGGATTGATTCTTTTACTGATAAATCGCTTGGCGCGAACGGGTTGCCTTATATAGTATTCCGTCATTAAACGGGCGTCTGATTGGAGGACTTTTATGGACTTAGGTGAAAGAATTAAACCGGAACCGACTGCAAATTCAAAAAGCGTTTCGATTGAAACGTTAGGTATCATTCTAGGTTCTGCCATTCTCGGTGCGACGGTAGCAGTTTCAATATTTCGTGCCATGCAGGGCGGTGTCGAAACCATCTCCATGACCGGGTTGCTTAGTTTCCTCTTTACGTTGGGACTTATTGTTTCTGCCATAGTTCTGTCGATCATCGCTATTTCGTTTAGTCGTACGGCGGAAAGAGCCGTAGCACGAAAGTCCGAAGAAATAGGTGCCATGCAAACGACGATGGTTACTCAGACGGTCACAGCAATTAATCAGATGGAAGCTTCTGTTAAACGTATTGGGAAAGAAATCGCTGATACGGTTTGTGATAATTTCGAGACGCTCGCGGAAGGACTTCAGTCCAAATTACCGTCGCGTGATGATCTGCGTGCCGATATCACCGAGGCGATTGAACGTTCACTGGCTGAAGCGCGGATCGTATTGGAACAACCTAAAGAAACGATGGTTGCTACAGAGAAAATTGACATCGTAGATGTTCCGCCCGTTGCTGAAAAAATTTCGTCCGTTACCGTCCTCCAAAAAGCTGAACCCGTGACGGATGAATCGCGTGAAAAGGCGGATAAAAAATATAGTGAATTTAAAGATATCGTATTGCTTGGTGTTGCTAACTATCCGGGGGCGGTTGCCCGTAAAATCGGTGAAGGTCAGTATCGAACCGAAGGCGATGATCTCGTTGATGGCGTGTACATTATTAATAACGAAAAAGTGGCCGTGTGTACGTTCTGTACAAATAGCGTCATCACGGATCGTTTTATGGGTGAAACGGGTGACAGCTTTAACATTTTCTTGCGGTCGCTTTTTAATGAACTCAAAAGAGGCCATTTTTCACGGATCTTTTTGGTTTTTGATGAAAAACTCACCCAGACCAGTCCGTATGCCTTGGCTCTAAACGGACTAAGTGGTAAAATTGATTCTGATTCCTTTGCTCGGTTTGAATTATTTGAAGGTTCGCCCAGCGTAATCATCCCTGAATTGACGGAACGGGTCAGTCAGTTGATGGATATGGTTCGTGAAAAATCTGCGGAAGAGGAAGAAGTTCCAGAACTCTCTTTTCGTCGGCAGATGATGGGTGCGTAGCACGCGTCACTTTTTGAGTAGCCGGTTTCCCGCTGTTTTTAGAAATGGTTTTTAAACCAAGGAAAGACAGCTCGCATTTTTCCCACGGTTCGGAAACACTGAGCCGCTTAATGAATACAACCCGCCCATTTTCATCCTGCTCTTACCGAGAACTACTGCGCATCGCCGTGCCGTTAATTATTACGTCGGCTTCTTTTACGGTACAAAATTTTTGCGACCGTATGTTTCTTGCCTGGTACAGTCCGGCGGCTTTGCAGGCTGCGGTACCTGCCGGTATTCTTTTTTTCACGTTGGTATGCGGATTTATGGCCACAGCCGCCTTCGCCAATAGTTTGGTGGCCCAATATTATGGAAGCGGTGACCTGCATAGTTGCAGTCGTTCCGTGGCTCAGGCTGTTCTGCTGGCACTTTTTTCTTTTCCGCTAATTTTGCTGCTGATCCCTGTCGGACTTTGGATGCTTTCTGTCAGCGGGCATGCGCCAGCCGTACTGGTAGAAGAAAAGACCTATTTTTCCATTTTAATGCTGGGTGGCCTGCAACTGCCGTTGTCGGCGGCCATTAGCAGTTTCTTTTCGGGGCGAGGATTAACCAAAGTGGTGATGTTGGGTGCCATCGCCGGTGCGGCGCTGAATTTAGTGCTTAACTGGCTGTTGATTTTCGGAGTCGGGCCATTTCCTGAAATGGGAACTGCGGGTGCGGCAATTGCTTCGGCGATTTCAGGATTTGTTTCGCCGGTTATCATGCTGGGACTCTATTTTTCAAAAAAGAACGATCTGCTTTATGCCACGCGAAAACTCTTTTATTTTGATGCACCGCTTTTTCGCCGCCTGCTCCGTTTTGGCGTTCCGTCGGGCATACACATGACGCTGGATATTGGTGCCTTTTCACTGTTTGTTCTACTGGTTGGGCGTCTGGGGGAAACGGCCTTCATGGCGGCCAACATCGCGCTGAGCGTCAACATGATTGCCTTTATGCCTGCTGTTGGCATTGGACAGGCGGCCGGAACGCTGGTCGGCCAGCATCTGGGACGGCGCGATTTGGATGGCGCGGCCACCGTTGGCTGGAGGGCCGTACACGTCGGTTGGATTTACACCGCCTGCGCCGCACTGACTTTCGTGCTGATACCTGAAGTTTATATCCGTCTTTTCGCTCGCGGCGACGTACCGTTCGACGAAATTTACCATCTTGCCCGCATGTTACTCGGTTTTGCCGCCGGCTGGGGTTTGATGGATGCAACCAATCTGATTATTTCTGGTGCGTTGCGTGGCGCTGGTGACACCCATTTTGTGATGTGGTATGAAACCTCCATGGCGTGGTTTTTCTTCGCGGCGGGTGAGTTGCTGATCGTGCTGGTATTTAAATGGGGCGTTCTGGCGGCCTGGGCCTGGGCTTTGGTTTATATCTGTTTACTGGCCTTTGGTATGATTGCCCGCTTCCGCTCTAAACGCTGGCAGTTCATTGAACTTATTGAACGGCAGGAAACTCTGCCGGAATCGGCTGTAGATGGCATCCCGATGGGGTAGTTAGAAATGACAAATCGTAATACAGAACGAATCGGAGTGTTTGGAGGATCGTTTGATCCGGTGCATATGGGACACTTGACGATCGCGCAGGATGCGGTCGAGCAACTTGAACTGAATCGGCTGATTTTTGTTCCCGCTGCCGTTCCACCGCATAAACAGGGAAAAACGCTGGCGGAGGGTCGTCACCGACTTGAAATGCTTCGGTTGGCGACAGAGAGTAATCTGAGTTTTGAGGTTTCGGATGTGGAGATTCAGAAGGGTGGAATTTCCTATACGTTTGACACTATGACGGCCTTTCAGAAAGAGCATCCTGACGCGGAGCTGTTTTTTATTGTCGGGCTCGATTCGCTGACGATTCTTCATTCGTGGAAGAATGTAGATCAACTGCTCGAAAATTGGACGATTGTGCCGTTCGCGCGCGGCGGTGAAGACCCCTCACGCGTCGCGGAGCAGATCCAACTTTCCAAGGATTGGAAAACTTGGCTGATTGACCGGCTGATACGGATTCACGAGATTGAAATTTCAGCTTCAGAAATTCGGATGAGGCTAGCCGAGGGGCTGAGTATCCGCTATCTTGTGCCGCCTGAAGTGGAGATGTACATTGCTGAACATCACCTTTATAGTTGAGCGGTTGGTGAGTAGGGTGTTAGCGGAGTTTATTTTAGAAGTTGGAGGATCCTGATGAAAAAAGTTGCAGAGAAAAAAGTTAAGGTTGTGAAAAAGACCGCTACGAAGACTTCGAAGGCGAAGGTTGTGAAAAAAACTTCTGCGGAGACTCCGAAGACGAAAGTCGTAAAGAGAACACCTAAACTTCCCGAGGTCATTCTGAAGGCGATTAAGTTTTTGGACGACAAGAAGGCTGAGAGTATTGTGATTCTTGACCTTCGCAAGGTGGCCAATATATCCGAATATTTTGTCGTGGCCACGGCGGCTAATGCGCCGCATCTTAAGTCGTTAAGTGACGGGCTCCAGAGGCTGTTCAAAAATGAACAGTATGAAGGTTATCGAGTAGCTGGCACCGGCGACAGCGGCTGGATTATCGCGGATTACGATGCGGTGATGGTGCATGTTTTTAGTGCAGAAATGCGGGCGCTCTACGATCTCGAAAAACTCTGGAAAGATGCGAAGAGGATTGAACTGAAGAATATCGAATAAGGAATATCGAACTCCGAAGTTCAAAAACTATTAACTTCGCCATTCTGTGGTTCGGTTCAATATTCGACATTTATCGGATGGTGAATTTTCAATTTCGACAGGAGTAAGGGATGAAGTCTTACCGCAAAGAGCTCTGGTTTAAGGCTTCACAGCGGCGAGCCTTTATCAATATCACGCCGGATGTAAACGAATGTCTGCGCGAAAGCGGGATTAAAGAGGGCCTCTGTCTCGTCAATGCCATGCACATCACTGCCAGTGTTTTCATCAACGACGATGAGTGCGGGCTGCATCAGGATTTTGAAAAGTGGTTGGAGAAATTGGCTCCGGAAAAGCCGCACAGTCAGTACAACCACAATGGTTTTGAAGACAACGCTGACGCGCATCTCAAACGCCAGATCATGGGCCGCGAAGTCGTTTGTGCCGTCACCGAGGGCAAACTCGACTTTGGCCCGTGGGAACAAATCTTCTATGGCGAATTTGACGGCCTGCGCGACAAACGTGTTCTCGTGAAGATTATCGGGGAATAATTACGGTCTAAAGTCGAAGGTCTGAATGTCGAAAGGCGTTGACCTTTGACCTTTGACCTTTAGACTTTTGACTTCAAATGAACCGCATTGCCAAAGTTGCCGTTGACCTCTCGTTAGATCGGGAGTTTGACTATTTGATCCCCGAATCGCTTCAGCCTTTGGTTGAAATTGGCTCGCGGGTCGAGGTGCCGTTCAGGTCGCGCATGGTAACTGGTTTTGTTGTCGGATTTACTGACCAATCGGCGTTTGACGGCCTCAAGTCCATAGGGAAAGTGCTGGGCGAAAAATCACTGGTCAATGAAACGATGATGGATTTAGCGCGCTGGATGTCGGCTTATTATCTTGCGCCC
>JBBQSL010000121.1:0-10660 GCA_038213895.1 Kiritimatiellales bacterium
TTGGCCGGTGCTCAGGCGGCGACCATCGACTTCAAAAATTATGGTATTAATACGAATTTCTACAACTGGAACGATTCCTCCAGCTGGGCTTTAGGCGTGGTTCCAGTGGCAGCAGATTCCCCACGGTTCAGATATGCGGGAGCTAATGCGCGTCTGAGCGGTGATGTAACCGTAGCCGGACTCAGTACCGGGGTCGGAATCGCTGGCCAAATCGGCGGTACAGGGACGCTTTCGCTTTCGAAATATCTCGTTGGTAGCGTAGGGGCGTCGCTGGATCTCCGTGATTCCGTTAATCTTATTACAGGGAATCGCACTCAGGTTATCGCCACCAATGGAACTTTTGCATTGAACCTGTATGACACTGCACAGCTCAATAACGCTAAGTTTTCATTTGTTACAGACTCAAAACTTCTTTTGACACTGAACGGAAATTCCGTAGCGAACGGTTTTGTGCAAGCAGTTACAGGCACCCCGGGTAGCGGTTCAAAAATTGAACTCAACGACAGCAGCTCTTTAAATTCATCAACGTTAACTGCACAGGAGTGGCATGACCATTGGCTTACTTACGGAACCACGCTTTCTTTAAATAATACAGCGTCAATTACCTTGCAGACCAGTGCCAATAATGTGGCAAATATCGCGACCTACATCGCTTCCGGTAAAATTTTAATCCATGGCTCAAGTAATGCCGTAAATGGTGTGGATTACATGTACGATACAAATACCGGTGTTTTAAAGGTGTCTGCAATGCGTACCTCGACTTCCTTGTGATTATAACGGAGAAATTTATGAAAAATTTCTATACCCAATCGATCCTTATTTTGATGATGGTTTTTTCGGCATCCGCCAAAGCGGAAAAGCGAACTATTCCTTTTAAGATGCTGTTCAATCATGACGGCACTTATTTAACGACGTGTGTGAGTCCCTGGGCTAACCAAGGCCTGTCTATTGGGGAAGAATTAAAAATGTCTGTGCGAGAAGCTGCTGACGCCGGATGCGATGCTGTAGCATTTAGTCCAGGCAATGGCGAAATTCCCTGGTGGCAGAGTAAGTTTTATCCGGATCATTGGACATGGTCTGCTCAATATACGGGACACAAAAAACCTGACCGATTCGGACAGTACGTTCTAGATGGCGGGGATATGGTTCGGGATTTTGTTGATGTCTGTCGTGAAAAGAAGATCAACGCGATTATTTCTATCCGGCTGAAAGATGAACATGGTGTAGGAGAAAAAAGCCAGTGGGTCAGTCGGTTTTGGTCTGAAAATCAACATCTGCGCGTCGATCCTCGCCCCGGTGCGGTTTTCGGTTATCGTGGTCTGGACTGGATGTATCCTAAAGTTACGGAACAAAAACTGAAATACATCCGGGAGTTCTGTGAAAACTATGACATAGACGGGATCGAGCTCGATTTTATGCGGTTTTTCCCGTTTTTTAATGAAGAGCTGACTACGGATGCACAGCGTCGACAGATTATTAACGGGTTTGTCTGCGCCGTGCGGGGAATTCTGGACAGGACTTCACCTCCGGGACACCGGCGTTATTTGGGCGTACGCGTTCCAAATCGTATTTCCATGGATAAGCGGTTCGGATTTGATCTGGGTTACTGGGATCGGCAGGGATGGACAGATTATGCCGTGATTTCCCCTTCCTACTGTTCGCAAGTGGAAAACGAACTGCCGCAATTGCGTGACTGGATACCGGACACCAGTCTTCTTTTTGAAATGACACATTGTGTAACCCGCAGCGTTGATCGTTCGTGGGGGCGCCCAGGACTTGGATCTGATGCCAATTATGAAGTCCGGTTCACGACGCTTCAAAAGCTTATTACAATGGCCAATCTCGCGTGGCAGCGGGGAGCCGACGGGCTGAGTCTTTTTAATTTTGTGTATTACCGACCCGGTCATCGAGGGCAGATCAGTGGAGGCAAATATAATCCTGGCGAACCGCCGTGGAAATCGATTCCTAAACTGCTTGATAGAGATTGGCTGGTCAAACAGCCGCAAAACTACTGGGTGAACTGGTGGTGGAGCAGTGGATATTTTCCTGATCAATTTGTGCTTCCGAAGGTTTTTGTTAACCAGACTGAATGCGTCTTCAAATTGGACGTGGCCTTGCCTCATGTCCCGGTGACAGGCGGTGTTCTGAGGTTGGAAATGACAGAAATTACACCGGAGCTTGGCTGGCGGGTTTATCTGAACGATGTTCTTCTTCCGCCCTCCGGTCAGATCGGTGAGCCGTTTAAAGATTCTTACGGAGGATTTTTGGGAGATCCGCATCAGTACTGTGCATTTAAAATTATTCCTACAGCTCTTAAAAACGGTGAAAATGAAATCCGGATTCGACTGGCGGACGGTCCGATCAGTCCGGAGTTTTCTGCCAACCTGATGTATATTGATGTCGCATTGTTTACGGAAGATCGGCGGGAATCCAAACAAGATCCGACGCAGAATGTATCGCCGATAAAAAATAAAAATTTAGGAGATAAACAATGACATCCAAAGAACGCTTTCTTGCTGCACTTAATCGGGATATTCCGGATAGGTTGCCTGTTACAACGCATCATTTAATGCCCTATTTTTTGAATAAGTATATGGATGGGATTTCCAATGCAGAGTTTTTTAAAGTGATGGATTTAGATCCGATCATTTGGAATGTGACGTACGCTCCGGATAAAGCGGCGGGAGATTATTGTGACTCGATTCAGAGAACTCCGCAGCCCATCCGGCGTGTTGTAAATGACAATTGGCGCATCGTGGAAGAAGACATTCCGGGACAATCCTATCCGACAACCCGGTTTCGTTTTATTACTCCCAAGGGAGAACTTTCGATGATTCGGCAGTCAAATGGATATACCAGTTGGACAACGGGGCATCTAGTCAAACAGCCTGAAGACATTGAATTAATCGCTGAATTTTGCACAGAGCCGCTGTGTGATGTTGAAGCGGTGAATGCGCAGGCGGAGGCGATGGGTGACCGAGGGATGGTGCGCGGTCATATCTGTTGTTTTGACGGGGCCGGACAACCGGGATGCTGGCAGGATGCCGCCTGCCTTATGGGCATTGAGCCGCTGATTATGGCCACGTATGATGATCCGGAATGGGTGCATTCTTTTTTAAAAATCATCCAAAGTCGCAAACTTAAATTCACCCGATCCCTTAAAGGTGCCCGGTATGACCTCCTTGAGCTGGGCGGCGGCGACGCCTCATCAACCGTGATTTCGCCGACGCTGTTTGATGAGTTTGTGGCACCGTACGACACTCCGATCATTGAAGCGGCACACGAAGCCGGGCAGCGTATTGTTTATCATACCTGCGGCGGAATGATGCCGATTCTGGAAAACATTGCCGCGATGAAGCCGGATGCGATGGAGACCTTTACACCGGTTGGAATGGGTGCGGATGTTGATCTTGCGCAAGCCAAACGCCGCATTGGCGATAAAGTTTGTATGATCGGCGGGCTGGATCAAGGACATTTTTTCCACGGCTGTACTCCTCAGCAGACGAAGGATGAGGTGCATCGTTGCTTTGAAGCGGCCGGGGCCGGTGGCGGATATATCCTGTGTCCCTCGGATCATTTCTTTGATGCGGATCCCGCGCTGATTCGGGCCTATGTCGAAGCGGCACATGAATGCGTTTATAAATAAACAAATTTGGGCGAATCTTGTCTTGGAGCGAGAATTTTATTCAAAATAGAATATTGATGAGAGACATTAAAAAATCATGGGAAAGAAAACCCGTGAAAAGGCTGCTGATTCTTTTGGTGGTGGCGCACGCTTTTTCTCTTACTTCCGTGTTCGCTGAGTATGTAAATAATGATCTGATGTTTCATTTAGATTCCCGCCGGGCGGGGCCACGGCCTTTTTACAATGCAGACACCAATAGTCCGATGCCTACGTGGGAAGGTCTGGTACCTTATGTTTATTTCCCCATAAAAGGGATCAATATGGCCGATTTCGGCAATCTGCCGGATTGGGTGACAGATGATCCGTACGGAACGCTGGTTTATCATCACTTTAAATTTGAGAGCAATCGCTGGGGTGCTCGGCTTTCTCATATGCCCGATGAGGCTGTTTATGGAAGTACACGGTTTAACTATAGCGATGATTTTACAGTCGAAATGTGGGTGCGGCCGCTGAAAAGTTCGTTGCTGGCAGCTGGCCGGATGCATTTGTTTGGCGATCAGACCGTGACAGGACAGGGATACCGGTTGACGGCAAAGGAAGAAAACGCCGGGAAATTTCTGGTTGAACTTGAAATGCAGGATGTAACCGGAAGTACTGCCCGCTATAGTTGCGCCACTTCTGCAAAATTTAATATGGGGGAGTGGTACCAGATTGTCGGCGTGTATGACGGTGCTCCGAACGCCGTACCGCTGATGAAGATCTATGTGAACGGGATGGATCAAAACGCAGGGTTCGCGGGGGATTCCACTGTGCCTTCAGATACGGATTTTGTTCCGACTGGCAGTTCTCCTAATGATCTAACCGGTATCGGGGCGAGGGGTATTGTCAATAATACGGTTTCCAATGACTCTGCACGGCAGTATTTTGGTGGAGATATTTCCATTGTTCGGCTTTATACAAACGTACTGACAGCAGTTGGCATATCCTTGAATTATAGCAATGAACTGCCGCGGTTTACCGGCGAAGTGAACAGCTGGCTGCCCGGCTCGGATTTTCATACGAACGCAATTCCGGAATATAAGCTTTGGACGAACGGAACTCACCGGTCGCAAATGCTGCGGCTCTCGGCAGAGCGGCGTGTAACAATCGCCGCTGATACAAACCACTATCTCTGCCGGGCGGATGTATTGCAGACAGACTCAGGGCGGCTGATTTGTGCTTTTCTGGAAAACAGTACGCATTCTGGAACTGAAGCCGGGGGATATTCCAGTGTGGCGGTTTCAGTGAGTGATGATAATGGAGCCACCTGGCATGACCCGAATAATCCGGCTCGTTCTTATGGAATCGTCAGTTATGGCCGAGTGAATGTGGAAGGGTATACCCACAGCGTGGTAAATATCAGCTGGCATCCGAATGTGGGTAGCAATGGCACTGCTGTTATTAACACAACCGCAGTGGGTGTGGCTCCGTTTGAGAAGGCGGTGCACGCCTTGTTCCGGTCTTATGATGAAGGGACGACTTGGAGCACGCAGTACATATGGAATGTCACGATCGGGAATGTTGCTCCGGATCGTATCCGCACACTGGATAACGGAGACTGGGTGATTCTGGGTCATACGACGCGCAGATCAACACTCTGGAATCCAAGTGCTGGAAGTGAAGAAACCATTTTGCGCTCAAAGGATAATGGACAGACTTGGTTGCCTGTCTCTGATCTTGTGCAGTCGCAAAGTCATAAAGCATGGCATGAATCATCACTGCTGGATACAGGCGGCGGCCACCTGATCATATACATGGACGATATGACGTGGCATTCGTATCCTTCATTCCGCTGTTACAGTGAAGACTACGGTTACAGTTTCAGTCCTCCGGTAATGACCCCGTGGTTTGGTCAGAAAAATGAATCTGGCCTGCTGGCAAACGGCAAGGTTCTGACGCTGTTTCGCACTCAGGGCACGGAAGAGGGCTTTACCGCCTGTTTGGGTGATCCTTATGAATCTAACGATATTATGCCGGTGACCTCATTCTGTTGTGAGCAGGATCGCATACGTCTCTATCCAGATAGGCTGACGCTCGATTCGGGTGAGGGCATGTCCCGTGCTACCATGTACACGTTACCGCCAGCAACAGACCCTTCAGGCCAGGTGTTTTTCAAAACGCGAATGCGATGTCTTTCTGCCGATAAACAGGCCTGTCATATTGATGTTGGTCTTCCGATTATGATTTATACCAATCGAATTGAACTGCTCACTAATTCAGCCGTTGGATTTTATATAGACGCCACACAGTGGCATGACTACGAAATCGACCGGAACGGCGGCAATCTGGTGATTAAGTGTGATGGAGCGATTCGAGTCGAAACTAATGTTGCGACGTATATTCTGAACAGCGGATTATCTGGCGACCCTGCCGGACGAACCATCAAATTCGGCAATTACACCTACGGATTCACCCATGAGAAATTTTCTAAAAATATCGGTGTATCGGAATGGCATGATTTCGATGTGACCGTGGCAAGCGGGCTCTTCCCAAGTTATCACTGGCAATGGTCTGTAACGAATAATATCTATCCGGATCAGTTCAAAAGGGATCGGCTGATTATGATGGAAACCGAAGGTGCCAGCTGGAGTACCGATTACGGATATGGCGGCTGGACGCAGCTCAAAGACGGATCAATATACGTGGTGGATTACACTCGGGGTGAAGGACCGAATCCATCGGCTAAACCGTTTATCCGAGGATACCGGCTTTATGAAAGTGATTTTGACCCGGTGACATCTGCTATTGCAGAGTTGTATCTCGATGCGGCCGATGCTGGAACCAATGCTTCCAATGTTTGGAACCCGGTTATCGGAAGCGGAGGTGTGCTTTACGGCCACGGAGCAGCAGGGTACAAGCCGCAGCCTGATTCAGATGGACATATACCCTGCTATTATTTTACTTGCGATCAGGGCTTCGGGGGACAGGTTGGGGTTCTTAACGCCGACAAAGCACAGTTTGACTATGATGATGACTTTACGGTCGAGACTTGGGTTAAACCGGGAAAAAGCATTGCGTCCACCGGTCGGATGCACATTGTTGGGAACCAGTTGGCAGGCGAGATGAATTCAGCTTGTGGCTGGAGGCTGACGGCTCGGCAGGTCAACGGAACCAATCGGTTCTTTATCGAGCTGACCATGCGTGATAATGCCGGTGCCGATACAAACCGCGTCCTCTATCAGGTGCGCACGGCAGAGACCTATCCGATGGAACGGTGGTATCATATTGTTGCGATTTATAAGGGAATCTCAAATGCAGTTCCAATGATGAGCATCTATGTCAACGGGCGGTTTTCTCCTTTGATCGTGCAAGGTGACAGCCGGGTTCCCCCAGATGGGGAACGTGATTTTGTTGTTCCTTATCAGGAAATTACAATCGGTGCACGCGGACGACCGGCGATTTCAGGCACAGACGATGATCGGCAGTGGTTTGGTGGTTACATTGCTATGGTGAGACTTTATCATGAAGCATTAAATAACGGACAGGTGAATGCTGTTCACAACGAGGATATCGATTCGGACGGATATGCGGCCTGGCAGGAATATATGACTGGTACGGACCCTCATGATCCATCCAGCCATCTGCAACTTCGTTTTGTTGATGGACGTACTCCTGCATTTGAGAGTTTTGCTCAAAGCGCATATGTCATCGAATATTCTGATAGTTTGGTCTCCAACTCCTGGCACATTTTTAGAGGCGGTATTAAAGGTTCCGGTAATGTGATAAGCATTAATGATACGAATAACGCAGCAGCGATGTTTTACCGGTTAATAGCAAGCCCTCAACAATAAGTGTGATGGCAAAGAGGGAAAAGCTTTTGGGGTAATAAAACAACGCTATCGAAATGTTGAATATGAAAAAAAAGCTATGGTGTATGGCCGTATCAATACTGGCCACTTGTATGTTGAGCTCTGCAGAATTGCGAGTGGTAGACGCATTCACTGACCACATGGTTTTACAGGCTGGGAAGCCGGTTGCCGTATGGGGAACCGCTGAGCCGGATCAACAGGTGACGGTTTCTTTTGCCGGGCAGAAAATTATGGCATCAGCGGATCAAAACGGCCGTTGGACAGCGCACCTTTCTGCGATGGAATACAATAAAAGTCCGAACGTTTTGACTGTTAAAGCGGGCAGTGAATCATGCTCTTTCTCTGATGTATTGGTCGGCGAAGTCTGGCTTTGTTCCGGGCAAAGTAATATGGAGCGTTCGCTTGAATACGCTGAAAATTCGGCCAAAGAAATAGAAACAGCGAATTACCCAAATATTCGCTTGTTTACCATATGGCGCAAAATAACCGATGAGCCGCAAACTATGCTCATGACACGAAAGGGAGGTTGGCAAAAGTGCTCTCCGCAAACAGTCGATAGGTTTTCGGCGGTCGGATACTTCTTTGGGCGAAAGCTGTATGAAGAGCTTGATATTCCAATTGGACTTATTCAGTCCGCATGGTCAGGTACGCGGATTGAAGCCTGGATCGATTGGAACGTGACAAAAAATGATCCGATTGCAGGCAGTTTGCTGCCGCCATGGCAGGAGATGATTAATAAAACGCCGGATTATCATCAGAACTTCGCCGCGTATGCCAAGGAGTTTGACGAGTGCATGCGCACATCTGCTGTCCGGGAAAAAGAATGGGAGGCTCGTAAAAAAGAAGCGAATAAAAACCACGAACGCTTTACTGAACCTATGCCGGAAGAGGTGCCGCTGCTGACACATGGGAACAAGCATACCCCGTCCGTAATTTATAATGCCATGATTGCGCCACTGGCACCGTACACCTTACGAGGCATCATTTGGTATCAGGGAGAAGCAAACTCTTCCAAACCGATCACATACCGCGCACAGCTTCCGCTGTTGATTGATTCATGGCGCGGTCTTTGGAACGATCCGGAGATGCCGTTCTATGTTGTACAACTGGCAAACCTCGGCAGTCTTCAGAGTGCGCCGGTAGAGGATCCTGCCGGCTTTGCCGACCTGCGCGATGCACAGCTCTATGTTGTTCGCATTGTTCCGCATACAGCATTGGCTGTAACGCTGGATATTGGTGATGCGGGGAACATTCATCCCAAAAACAAACAGGATGTCGGCTTGCGACTGGCATTGCCCGCACTGAATCGAATTTACGCAAAAACATGTGAAGACAGCGGGCCGGTTTTTGAATCTCTGGAAAAGGACAGTAATTCTTTATGGCTGACTTTTTCTCACGCCGACGGACTTCGTGCTAAAAATGGCGGACAGATTAAGGGATTTGCCATCCGTTCGGAAAACGGCAAATGGGCTTGGGCCGATGCCCGGATATCCGGCAATCGGATACAGCTTTCGGCTTCCGAAATTCCAAATCCGGCCGATGTTCGCTACGGCTGGGCGAAAAATCCGATTGGAAATCTTGTTAACAGCGCCGAACTTCCGGCGGTTCCTTTTCGAACCGATAAACAGCTTTCCAGTCAGGAGAAAAAGGACAGAGAGAGCTTAGATAATTATCAGCAGAAGAAGAAGCAATGAAGATGGGCTCATTTTTTCAGGGGATGATCAAGGTGAATAAGATACGAAAAATTAAAATTTGCGCCGCAGCAATGGGTATCTTTTCTGTGGAATGTTTTGCCGAACTGAGAGTCGCGGATATTTTTACAGACCACATGGTTTTACAGGCCGGGAAGCCGGTTGCCGTATGGGGAACCGCTGAGCCGGATCAACAGGTGACGGTTTCTTTTGCTGGGCAGAAAATTATGGCATCAGCGGATCAAAACGGTCGTTGGACAGCTCATCTTTCTGCGATGGAATACAATAAAAGCCCGAACATTTTGACTGTTAAAGCGGGCAGTGAATCATGCTCTTTCTCTGATGTACTGGTCGGCGAAGTCTGGCTTTGCTCCGGGCAAAGTAATATGGGATTTTCTGTTGGGAGAGCCTTGAATGCACAAGAGGAAGTCCGCATAGCAAAATATTTAAATATCCGGCTGCTGCGCGTTGAGCAGAAATTGAGCTGTGTTCCTTTGAGCGTTTTGAACACATATCGAAAGGGTTGGCAGATTTGCTCTCCTGAAACGATCTCTTCCTTTTCAGCAGTTGGATATTTTTTCGGTCGTGAATTACACGAACAACTTGATGTTCCGATCGGGTTGATTGAATCTGCATGGGGCGGCACGCGCATTGAAGCGTGGACAGATTGGGACGAGACCTCGGCCGATTTGTATTGCAGCTATCTTCTTCCCCCCTGGAAAGTCCTCATGGGAAATGCAGAAGATTATCCGCAGAATTTTCAGGAATATGTGGATGAATTTGATCGCGCCACCCGCGAAGCTGATGCAACAAAAAAAGAATGGGAAGAACGTAAACAAAAGGCGATCAGTTCTGGGGTGCAGTTTTCCGATCCGCTGCCGAAGATGCCGCCGATACGTTCGCTTGGAAGCAAGGAGACGCCAGCCGCAATTTACAACGCAATGATTGTTCCATTGGCGCCTTATACCCTGCGCGGAGTGATCTGGTATCAGGGCGAGTCAAACAACTCGCGCGCCTGGATTTACCGGCGTCAGCTACCACTGCTTATTTCGAATTGGCGCAGGATTTGGAATGAGCCTGACTTGCCGTTTTATATTGTTCAACTGGGAAACCTTGGCGCGAAACAAAAAGATCCTATCGAAGAATCTGCCGGTTTTGCTGACCTGCGCGATGAACAACTCTACACAGTTCGTACTGTGCCCCATACGGCGCTGGCAGTGGCTGTCGATCTCGGCCTAGTCGATAATGTTCATTTTCCCAACAAGCAGGATGTCGGACTTCGACTCGCTTTGCCGGCGCTCAACCGGTTGTACGGGAAACCCTGCGAGGACAGCGGTCCGATGTATGAGTCAATGAAGCAGGATGGCAGTGAACTGTGGCTCAATTTTTCGCATGCCGACGGACTTCATGCCCTAAACAACAATGAGCTTAAAGGTTTTGCTCTTTATTCTGAAACGACCGGCTGGGTGTGGGCCAATGCCCGAATAGACGGGGAC
>JBBQSL010000122.1:0-10633 GCA_038213895.1 Kiritimatiellales bacterium
CAAAACTTTGTACCGATAACGCCGCTATGATCGCTGGGGCGGCATACATTAAAATATCCAGCGGGCATCCATTCACGCTCCCTGACGATGTGAACCCGAACCTGCGGCTGGAAAATTGGAACAGTCTTCCCGCAAGATAGCAGGTTAAAGCGCTTTCTATAACCCACTCTTTACTACTATCCGTCATCTTCTTGTTTGTTGGAAATCATTTTGTCGTCCATGATTTTGTTAAAATTCTTGGTTGCGGCTCTGCCACGCTAAGAAATTAGTGTCGATTAGTGAAAATTAGGGGGTAACATCCCGCGATGTTTGAAAAAAATGCAGATCAATCGGGTGGACGGATGGATGCGTGGCTGGCGGAACAGTTGCCGGAGCATTCCAGAGCACGCTGGCAGTCGCTCATTAAAGACGGTCTAGTGACCGTCAACGGCGCGCCGTGTAAAGCAAACCAAAAGATTCATGCGGGGGATCGTATTGTCTGGTCCGTTCCCGAAGCAATCGCCGCCGAGCCGCAAGCGGAAGATATCGCTTTGAACGTCCTTTATGAAGATCGCAATATGATTGTCATCAATAAGCCTGCCGGATTGGTAGTGCATCCCGCCGTAGGCAACGAAACCGGCACCCTCGTCAACGCCTTGCTTCACCATTGTACAGATCTGACCGGTATCGGCGGCGAAAAGCGCCCCGGCATTGTTCACCGGTTAGACAAAGATACCAGCGGCGTGATGGTGATCGCAAAAAACGAAATGGCGATGACCGAACTCGCCCGCCAGTTCAAAGAGCGCGAAACCGCAAAAGAATATCTGACCATCGTCTGGGGTGTGCCCTACGGCAAGCGCGGAACCGTAGAAACAACGATCGGACGACATCCGATTCACCGTAAAAAAATGGCGGCCAACGTCCGTAACGGACGCGAAGCAGTTTCGCATTATGAAGTGCTGGAGGCGTTCGGCGAAGCGGCGCTGGTGCAGATTAAAATTGAAACCGGACGAACCCATCAAATCCGCGTCCACATGGCGCACATCAAATGTCCGGTCATTGGCGATACCGTCTATGGCCGCGCACGAACCTCCTCCATTAAAGCCGACCGCCAGATGCTGCACGCCGCCAAACTTTCGTTAAACCATCCCAAAACCGGCAAGCGGATGACCTTTGAAGCTCCGCTTCCAAACGATATGGAAACCCTGCTCAAGCATCTACGGCATCCGGCCTAACCCCTTGACGAGCAGGCCTGAAAAAATAAAGATACGGGCGTTATGTTAAAAAAACTGACAGACTGGCTGAACGCCCTGATCGGGCCGGTGGCTCTCCTCGGGTTTTTCCTGCTGCTGTTCGAGCAGACGGAGCTGATGCGCAACCATCCGATCCTCGTACAACAGATCAATCTCTCTATTCTCGGGCTGTTCGCGCTCAATGTCATCCTAAATTGGATAATCAGCCGTAAAGGTTGGCGCTACCTAAAAATTCACTGGTTTGACCTGATCGTTTTCGTTCCGCTTATTCCGTTTGCGTTGACTTACGACAACCGTTACATCTCTGTCATCCTGTGCCAAACATCCATTTTGGCCATGTTGATTGCACGAATGCGGCGTGTGTATAAGTTCGTGACCCTGCTCAGCTTTAAACCCGCGCAAATGATGCTAATAAGTTTTGCTGGCGTTATCGGGTTCGGCACCGCCCTGCTGATGCAACCCGCAGCAACGGCCAGCGGGAACCACACCGATCTACTCGGAGCCCTCTTCACGGCCACCTCAGCCACCTGTGTAACGGGACTAATTGTTTACGATACGGCCACGCACTTTACGTTCTTCGGTCAGGCAGTGATTCTCGCGCTGATTCAGGTCGGCGGTCTGGGAATTATGACCTTTTCTGTATCGCTCGCACTGCTGATGCGTCGCAGTGTTTCAATAAAAAGTCAGGTGGTCATGCAGGATGTGCTCGATCAAGATACCGTCATGAATATCCGCCAGCTGGTCGGGTTTATTGTCATCATGACCCTCCTGCTGGAAGCGGCCGGAGCAATCGCTCTTTTTTTCAGTTGGCGGCCAGCTTTCAACAGTGCTGGTCAAGCGGTCTGGGCATCTATATTCCATTCCATCTCGGCGTTCTGTAACGCAGGGTTTTCCACCTTTAGCAGCAATCTCGTCGGGTTTGAACATAGCCTTCCGGTTAATGCGATCATCGGCGGCTTAATTGTACTGGGCGGTATCGGCTTTGTGATTATCAGTGATTTTTATCAAGCGATAAAAAATAAAATGAACCGGCGTCACAGCCCGAAACACAGATTCCGCATACAAAGTCGCCTGGCATTAGTCTGGACTGGCGGACTGATTTTATTTGGAACACTTTTAATCTACTGGATGGAACACCAGCGCTTGTTCGCAAACATGAAACCCGACGAGGCTTTATTGGTCTCGCTCTTCCAATCCATCACTACCCGCACCGCCGGTTTCAATTCCTGCGACATTGGTGCCCTGCAACCCGCGACGCTCTTTGTGATGATCATCCTGATGTTCATCGGTGCCTGTCCCGGCGGTACCGGCGGCGGGATTAAAACGACCACCCTTGCCGTACTCTGGGCGATGATCCGCGCAGGGTTCAATCACCGCGAGGATGCCGAACTCTACCGCCGCACCATTCCAATCGAAACCGTCCAAAGAGCGGTCATGGTGCTCTGCTCCTCGCTACTACTGGTCTGCGGCGCAACCATGCTTTTGGCGGTCTTTGAACAAAAAGAGTTCTTAGCGGTGCTGTTTGAGACCGTCAGTGCATTCGGAACCGTTGGTTTGTCAATGGGAATAACGCCAGAACTCAGCGACCCAGGCCGTATTCTTCTTTCCCTACTGATGATCATCGGACGACTCGGGCCGCTCACGCTCGGGTTCGCCTTTATACTACGCAATATCCGCACAGCAAATTACCGCTATGCTGAAGAGCGCATTATGATAGGATGAAAAACAAGAGGATTAATGGAATAGAGGATAAATGGATTGCTGGAAAGACGTTGTTTTTAAACAAGAATCCAATGATCTATTAATCCATCATTCCGAGGAGACTTTATGAGAAATATTGCAGTCATTGGATTAGGCGGCTTCGGAAGTTCTGTTGCACGCGCATTAACAGAAAAAGGTGTCGAGGTGCTGGCGATCGACCGTAACCGCGAGCCCATTGAAGCGATTAAGGATTCTGTCGCCCACGCCGCAACGTTGGATTCGACCGACGAAAACGCGCTACGAGCTGTCGGTATTAAAAATGTCGATGTGGCCGTCATCTGTATCGGCGAAGACATCGAAGCCAATCTGTTGACCACTATTCTGCTGAAAAAAATCGGGGTACACCGCATCTGGACGCGAGCCCTCAGCCCTCTGCAGCAGGAAATCCTCAAAATGCTCGAGGTGGATAATATCATCAATCTTGAAAAAGAAATGGGCGGGTTCGTCGCCACCAGCCTCGCCTCGGCCAACATCACACGCCACATCCCGCTGGCCAAAGATCATAGTATCATCGAAGTACAAGTGCCCGCGGAATTTATCGGCAAAACGCTGCGCGCACTCGACCCGCGCAACAAGTACGGTGTCAATATCGTCGCGATCAAGAGAATGTCGCCTGCCATCAACGAACAAGGTGACCGCATTCTGGAGGAATCCATCGAGGATGTGCCGAAACCTGATGATATCTTACAGGAAAACGACCGCCTACTGATTGTCGGTAGCAATAAAAACGTTGAGCGCTTTGCCAATCAATAGGAAACGCCATGACCCCGAACCTATTGCAGATTCTTTGGTTCCTGATGCCCCTGTGCGGCCTAACGGCGGGCCTAATTGCTTGGTCGCAAGCCAGCGTGCCAACCCGATATGGATTCGCTGTGTTCTTCGTAATCAGCCTGCTCTGCTGGGCCTATCTCACGATCCGTATCGTCGGTTTCCGGATTCGAATGTTCAATTTTCTGCGACAAATGCTCTCCGGCAACTACGAAGCGGGCATTCGCACCCGTCGCCGCTTTACCGACGAAGTCTCACGCCTTGAAATCCTCTCCAATCGCTTCGCCGAACGACTACAGATCTACGACCGTCTGCGCGCCGACCGCGTCTCCATTCAGACCCGCGCCTTCGACCTGTTACTCGACCAATCCATTGAACCGCTCGCAGCAATCGACGTCCAACAGGAAACCTTCGACCTCAACCCTGCCGCACAGAAAGCCCTGGGTATTGAACGTAAAAGATTCTCCTTCGAATCGGTGCTGAAACCCGATATCAACAGTGAATTCCGCGATCTTTTTAATGATGCCGCTACGGGACGAAAAATCCGCACCGAGGGGTTTATTTGGCTCCAATTGCCCAGCATGAGTGATCCGGTTTATATCGGCACCGTATTTACCCCGTTGCGCGACCGAGATGAAGAGGTTCGTTTTATGCTCCTCACCATCAAAGTGCCTCAGAAAAAATAAAAACCATGACGAACCTTCGGCAGTTTGCAGAAAACCTGAACGCCTTTTTTGAATACAAAAAGGAGGAAGGGGTTCGAACGCTGGAAATCTCTCCGGAAACTCGCGCCCTGCTGAAATCTACCCCAGCAGAAAAACCAGTCGTGCGGCCGCCTGTTGCGCCTCGGTCGGCACCGACCACCGAACCGGCGGCGCAAAGCAGTGTCCGCGTCACAGGCAAAACACCTGACGAAATCGCCGGTCAAATTCGCGTCTGCTCCGCCTGTCTGCTCCACACGACACGCAAAAATACAGTCCCAGGTGAAGGCAACCTAACTCGGCCCGACATCCTATTCATTGGCGACGGGCCCGGCGCAGACGAAGATAGGCAAGGCCGTCCATTCGTCGGTGAAGAGGGTCAACTGCTCGACAAAATGATTACGGGCATGGGCTACAAACGTGAGGATGTTTTTATCACCAATATCGTCAAATGCCGCCCGCCAGGAACTCGGGTACCCTTACCGGAGGAGATGACTTCCTGTAGGCCCTACCTGAAAGCGCAAATTGCACTGATTAAACCAAAAATCATCGTCGCGCTCGGCAAAACTGCCAGCGAAGGTCTGCTAAACAAGCCGGTCATATTCACTCGACTGCGAGGTACCTGGTGCAAATATGAAGACATCGACCTCATGATCACTTACCATCCCACCAATCTTCTACTCACTCCCAGCAAAAAAAGTGAAGCGTGGACTGATCTCAAAGCTGTATTAAAAAAACTCGGCAAAGAACCGCCGATCAAAACTTCAAAATCAACTTCATAAAAGAAAGGGTACCTACTATGCCCAAGACAAAAAAAGTTCTACTGGTTACCGGTGCAGTTATTCTGATTCTGATTATTGCGTTGATGCTCTCCCTCGGACAGATCATCAAGATTGGGGTTAATACTGCGGGCTCGAAGCTGGCCGGCGTTCCGGTACATCTCGATCGCGCCGTCGTTAATCCGCTTACCGGCATGGTGCAAATTATGGGTCTTGTCGTTGGCAACCCTGCTGGATTCAACACACCGAGCGCTATGGAACTCAATGACTTCAAGTTGAAGATCAAAATGTCCTCACTCTTCTCCAAGACCATCGTGATTGAACAAATTCTGATCGACGCCCCGCAGATCACCTTCGAAAAAGGACTCAAATCCAGCAATCTGAGCAAGATTCAGGAAAATCTGACAGCGGCAGCTGCGGCTCCGGGCACAGAAGCCGCATCGGCCGCTAAACCGGAATCGAAGAAAGCTCCGGCCAAGAAAGTCATTATTGACGACTTCCAACTCAATGGTGCCAAAGTCAACGTCACGATCACCGCGCTCAGCGGCAAAAAAATGACCGTGCCGCTTCCACCCATCCACATGAAAAACATCGGCAAGAATTCCGGCGGAACAAGTCCGGCTGAAGTGATTTCTGAAGTATTCAACTCTATCACCAAAGTTGCAGCGGATGCCGTGACTGCTGGCGGCGAACTAGTCGGAAAAGAACTCAAAGCCGTAAGCGGCGCGGCTACCGATGCGGCCAAAGGTGCCACCGATGCCGCTAAAAGTGCTGTTGACTCCGTCAAAAAAGGTTTCGGCGGACTGCTGGGGAAATAAAACGTATTGCGTTCAGAAACTGGAAATGAAGTTAAACTCACTAAAGCTCTTTACGAATGAGATGCCGTGTTCGTTTTTGTCTGAATTTATCCCATACAGCAAATCAACATCTATGATTCTAGACGGAGCCAAATACGGCCGCGATGCTTTCGGGAGCATAGGTCTTGACCATTTCCCGTGTAATGGCGTTCTCGCGCGCAATGGCGGAATAGAGGTGCGCGCTGCGACGGGGGACGCGTATTAACTCCGGGTCGTCGTGTTGGACAGCGATCAAGCCGAACCGTTTGGCAAAGCCTTCCCGCCACTCGAAATTATCGACGAACGACCAGTGATAGTAGCCGATAACCGGGATGCCTTCACGGATCGCGCGGTGCACTTGCGCCAAATGCTCAATGATATACCGCGGCCGCTGCGTATCCGTGTCGTCCGCGATGCCGTTTTCCGTGATGAGAATCGGCTTTCCGAAGCGATTCCAGGCGGCGCGAATCGTGCGGTATAGCCCCTCAGGATAGATCTGCCAGCCCATCTGTGTGACGGCCACACCGAGTGGTGCCTGCGTGTCGTCGATGCGGTACTGGTCGCGCCGCTGCCGGTCATACCTCAGGGAGACCCGCATGTAGTAGTTGATGCCGCAATAGTCATAGGATCCCCGGATTCCCGGGATGGTCGACCCGCCATGGATCCAATGCGGACGACCGGTGCGAATCGTGTGATCCCATCCGCGTGTGGCCGCGCGACGGCAAATGAATGCGGCGAACCATTCATAGAGGCCGGCTAGGCCAGCCGATCCCCAGGCTTCGATGTGCGGATAGGCCATCGCGACACCTACGCGGGTCGGCGTGCCGTCCGGGGCGTTGGGTTGTATTTGGTGGATGATGCGGTAGGCTCCCGCATGGGCCTGCAAGTAGGCGTGCGCCACGGCGCGGTAGGCCTTGAGCGAATGTCGGTGCGGCGGAAAGCGGCTCAGAAAGTTGCCCATGATGGCAGGCACCATCGGCTCGTTGAGGGTCACCCAGTAATCGGGAAAAGTTCCCAGTGCAGTTACCACGAATTCCGCGTAGCGCAGGAAATGATCGACCGTTTTCGGGTTCAGCCAGTCACCCTGCGCGGCGACCCATTGCGGCAGAACCCAATGGTGCAGGGTGAGACAGACCTTGAATCCGTGGGTTCGCAACGATTGCAAGATACGTCGATAATGCTCGATGACCTCTTGGTCGAAACAGCCCTGCTGCGGTTCAACTCGGGACCATTCAATGCCGAGACGAAACCCATTGTAGTCGAATTGTTCCATGAGGGCGTGATCTTCCTCGTAGCGATTCCAATAGTCCATGGCCCGGCCGGACACCGTACCGTCTTCTATGAGACCCTCCTTTTCCCACGCCCACCAGTCGGAATCCTTGTTGCCGCCCTCCACCTGATGCCCCGCGCTTGAGGTGCCCCAAATAAACCCCGCCGGGAATGATAGTTTGTCTGTCCTGTTCATAACTCCTTAAATTGCCGATTTTAAAACATTGCCGATTGCCGATTGATGATTGCCGATTGTTAAATCTTCATCGCATTTAAAAAAGAGGCTAACGCCGATTGAGTTCCACCAATCGTCAATCGTAAATATCTTATCGTTCTTGCGGGGTGCCTGTTGTGTACTGTACGGTAAAATGCATGAAACCAATTTATACCATTGCCGCAGTCGTGGTCTTTATCGTCGCAAACGTCGGGTCGAGCCTCCTCTTTCGTGTGGCCGCGCAGCTCACGGGTCGGGCGGCGATGCTCTATTTTATTCTGGGTAATTGCGTGGGGCTGTGCGTCTCGATCTCCATAACCTTCGCTCTGCGCGGAACGAATCCAAACATGATCTATGCGGTTTGTCTGGGGGGTGCCTTCTGCGTATTGCAACTCGCGTCTGCGTTTCTCTTTCAACAGTCCCTTTCAACCGTCCAGTGGGTCGGCGTCGGTTTGGTCGCTGGTGGCCTTTTGCTCCTTCCGTTTAAATGACGGAGGCGTTGCGAGCAGGCTCTCTATGATCGTGTAAGCCGCTCGCGGGCGAGCCAGAGTCTGCATTTTCTTCCGCATGGCCGCCAGATGCCGCGGCGCGTGCAACAGCACATCTATCTTATGGGGAATGGTGATGATGTCCGTCGGGCTCACGGCTACGCCCCGCTCGAGGAGGCCGGACGCATTGATCGCTTCTTGTCCCGGTATGGGGTTGACGAGAACCATCGGCAGGGAGCTAGCCAGTGCCTCCGAAAGCGTTAACCCGCCGGGTTTGCCGACAAAGAGATCCGCCAGAGCCATCCACTCGTGCATGTCCGTCACGTAACCCAACGCCCGAAATTTCAGGTGCGGCGGTGCCGTTTCCGCTAGCTTTTTCACGGCCTGTAGGAGCTCGTCGTTCCTGCCGCATATCGTGATAATTTGCGCGGGGTGTTGCAAATGCATGAGTGCCCGAACGACGTCGATACTCGATTCCATACCGAATGTTCCTGCGGAAACCAGAATGACAGGCAACGAGAGATCCACCTTGTGTTTTTTCCGCAGGGCGTCCCGATCCATGGGTTGTGAAAATGAGGGATGAATGGGAATCCCCGAAAGGACGATACGTTCCTTGGGGATGCCAAGTTGCTGCAAGTAATACTCCGATTCCTTCGTAGCCACAAAATAGCGTTCGAAGTAATGACACAGCCAGAGTGCGTGGACGTGCATGTCGGTCACGACCACGGCATGGCTCGTGGATAGCTGTTTCTCTTGCAGCATGTAGGAGACGATGTCGGAGGCGAGAAAATGGGTGCAAATGGTGATGTCCGGCTTTCGGGTACGAAGTAATTCCAGCAGCGGTCGCATCTGGATGCGCTCCATGGCAACACGGAACTTCTCGCCCTTCCAGGGTGTATCGCTCTTATCGTACCACCAGCCCCACATCGTAGGCGCCTTACGGACCATTTGTTCGTAGAGATCGGCATATAACTGTTTAAACAGCGTCGTTGTGTATTCAAGCACATCGATGTGTTCCACCGAGGCAATGCCGGGCATGTCCTTGCAGGCCGCCTCTAGCGCTTCGGCTGCGCGCGTATGCCCGCTGCCCGAACTCGCGGAAAGAATCATAATTCGGGAACCTGATTTTGAATGTTTCTTCATAATGTGCCACCTTACCGCGTGCCCTACCCGCACACGTTTATTTTCATACACCATAGCCAACGGAAAGGCGTTGCGCTATGGGGCGTAACCCTACCTCCGCCTGAGACTAGAGCAGTTAACGGTTGAGATACCGTTCGCTTGCCTTGCAGGATGCGCTTCCCGTATTCGGGGGCGTGTTTTTTCTACCCGTGCGAGGGAACAAGCGCTCTGAATACAGAGACGCTCGTCCTACAAGACAAGCCCGCTATGCGTTAACCTTGTAGGACGCGCTTCCCGTATTCGGGGGCGTGTGTGTTTCTGCCCGAGCAGGGACACAAGCACTCTGAATACAGAGACGCTCGTCCTACAAAATCACAAGATACGACATTTCAACCGTTACCTGCTCTATCCAAGGGTGACCAGAACCTCGACGACCGTCCCGGCTTTGGCGAGCGGAACGATATTCCCATTCGCTGCACTTCCGTTGATCGTCATGCTTTTGACGCCTTTACAGACCCCGTCGGGGTTGTTGACCGTAATGTGATAGGTCGCGCCGCGGAACTGACGAGTCACGCTATAGGTTTTCCACTCTTTGGAAATACACGGATCAATCACAAGGCCGTCGTAGTCCGGCTTGATTCCGAGGATGCCCTGCACGGCAACTACGAAACTCCACGCGGCGGTTCCTGTGAGCCAAGAGTTTTTGGCTTCGCCGGGAGTCGGTGCATCGCGTCCGGCAGTCATCTGCGCATAGACATAAGGCTCGGCGCGATAGATATCGATTTTGTCCTGTTTGGCGGAGGGGCAAATGCTGAGGTAATACTCCAGCGCTTTGTCACCTTCGCCAAGCAGGCACCAGCCGAGATGCACCCACGTGTTATTGTGGCTGAATATCCCGGCGTTTTCCTTGAAGCCCGGCGGATAACTGGATACCTCGCCGAGTTCGAGGTGGTAGACACTGTAGGGAGGTTGTTGCAAAATAATGCCGTCGGGCGTGAAGAGATGTTTATCGACACTGGCGAGCGCCTGTTTCGCGCGGCCATTGTTCGCGCCCGCTCCGCCGAGCACGCACCAGCCCTGGCTTTCGATATAGATTTTTCCTTCTTCACAAACCTTCGAGCCGACGGGATTTCCGTTAGCATCGAAAGCGCGGGTGTACCACTCGCCGTCCCACGCCTGCTCTTCAATGGTTTTGAGCATGTCGTCGTAGTTAGCCTGAATGCGCTTGGCGTCGCCAGCTTTTCCCATCCATGAGTAGAGCCCGGCCAGTTCGCGCGCGGCGTAGAGAAAGAGTCCGGCAATCATGACCGACTCGGCCTTGGAACCTGCGACATCGCCCGCACACTGGAACGATTCGTTTGGCTCGGTGGAGAAACAATTGAGATTGAGACAGTCGTTCCAGTCGGCGTGACCGATCAGCGGCAGGCCGTGCGGTCCGCGATTGCGCAGGGTGTAAGCGATGC
>JBBQSL010000123.1:0-10388 GCA_038213895.1 Kiritimatiellales bacterium
ACCGACCCTCACCGATATGGCTAAACGCGACCGGCGCTGGTGTAGAGGAAACTTTCAGCACAGCTGGCTCATGCTATCACCTCATGTCCGTCCGATCAATCGCCTGCACCTCGCACTCGGCGTTATGAGCTACCTCTCGTCGCCGCTCTGGTTATTCTTCATGTTGCTGGGAACTATGCAGTTCATCCTCGCCTCGCGTTTCACACAACGCACCTTCGATTACGATGTTGGCCTTTCCTCGTTTCTCGATATCGGCGGAAATAGGCTAGCGATCATCCTCTTCGCCACCACCATCTCTCTGCTTTTTCTGCCCAAACTACTGGGACTCGCGCTGATCCTGCTCCAAAAAAATGCGGCAAAACCTTTTGGCGGAAGACTGCGCGTAACCGTCAGTGTCGTTTTTGAACATCTGTTCTCCATGTTAATTACTCCCGTCCTTATGCTGTTCCACTCCCGTTTTGTTCTCGGCGTGCTAGCCGGACAGGAAGTCGGCTGGGGCTCCCAGCGGCGCGGCGGCGATGACGGCATTGAATGGGGCGAAGCCATTGAAGCCCACTGGGGACACACCCTTATTGGCGCTATTTGGGGTCTGCTGGCTTGGTGGATCAATCCTGCCTTCTTCTGGTGGATGAGTCCTATTTTTATCGGACTGATTTGCTCAATCCCCCTCTCTTTACTGGTCAGCAAGGTCTCTATAGGTTCCGCCCTGCGCCGCACTGGGTTTCTCCTGACTCCGCAGGAAAGCACTACCCCGATTGAGCTGGCCGAATTACAGGCTAATCTTGACGCCTGCAAACAGCACATACCGCCGCTTGAGCTCCTGCGAAAAAATTATGGCTTCATGCAGGTCGTCATCGACCCTTACGTCAACGCCATTCACATTTCCTTATTGCGGCGGCGCAATAAACACCGTCGGCTGGACAGCGCCTATTTCACCCATCTGCAAAATCGTGTCGTCGCTGAAGGCCCCGATGTCCTCAGCCGCCGCGAACAAATGGCTTTATTGCTCAATCCGGAATGTATGGCCTGGTTGCATGAACAGATCTGGCTGCAACCGCCTGAGAAACTCGCGACCTGGTGGATGACAGCGCTGCGGCAATACAACATTTTGGAAAGCAAACCAAAAACCGCGCTTTATCTATAAGCTGTCATTACCTTTGCCTTTACGCCAACCGCGAAACAAGCTCCGGAAGCCCTGTGTTAAGTGAACGCCAGCGATGGACATCCCCACCAATAAAAGCGAAATATCACAAGGATAGGCCACATAACGCGCCTCCCAGCTAGGCTGATATTTCTGCTTGAAGAAAAACAGCCGTTTATACCCATAAAACCGTTCGAGATTTTCGAAGACAAACCGGATCGCCCGATCATGCAAACTGTGCTCGCTAGGATCCGAGGTGTTGGCCAGCGGCGCACTGCCAAAACTGACCTCTTCAACCCCCTGCTCCCGAAAATACTGTATCGCTTCAAGAATTAGAAAATCCATGACGTCTCTAGCCTGAGCATGACTTCTCATGAGATCTAGACACCGGCCTTTGCCGTGGGCGTAGGTATGCCAAGTGGCAAAAGCTTCCAACCGTCCATCGGGGGCGAGAACCACCGCCGCACCCTTTTCACGAATATACTGCGGATTAAAGGAGCTGAGATCAAAGCCCATTTCTCCGCCACGCTTACGAGCCAGCCACGCTTTAGATAGATCCAATAACTTCCGCTCCATCTGATCGTCCAGCGAAGCGCCTGCCCCACCGTACCAGCTGAACACTAATCCGTTTTTCTGCGCCTTATTCCGCGCTGTTCTGAGATTCTGAAACCGGCCTCCATCCAATTTGAAATCCGCGATCCGGAGCCGGGCTTCCTCGGCAATCCGTAGCAATTGAAACCCAGCCTGCTCATATACATCGCGGTGGGTATAGTGCAGACAATAAAATACCGGCTTCCAGTCACAGCTCCGACAATGACGAATAAATCCGTGAACCAGCCGCTCCCGGCAATCCGGACGACAAATCGGATCAGCCAGCACGACCGCAACATTCCACCAAAGCGCATAAGCGACAACCCCTTCGACACCCTCTTCAAAATAATAATGCTTATCCTCGAGCAACGCAAAAACCGCCATCGGATCATCCGAATACATTTCCACCAGTCGCTTTACGTTTTCAAAATCCGCCGGACTATGTGCCCGCCGTCTGAGAATCACGGGGCGTAAAACCAGCACCAACGCAACAAGACCTATTCCTAGCCCTTGCAGACGAAATGTATGCAGTAAATGCGCAGCATCCCGTCCGGCAAGTTCATCTAAATCTGTTTTGAACTGCAACATGGTACAGACGGCTCCACGAACCGATTCCGTCCACGTCAAAGAATTGCCGAACAGGCCTCGCTCTCCAAAACTATGCAGCTGTACCGAACCATAGCCCACCAGCAACAGCAAAGCACCAAAAGCGACCCCAGAACCAACTCGGAAAGAAGCCACATCAGATCGGGCTGAAAACAATTTTCGATGTCGGATCAGCGCGACCAGCAATACCGCCGCCACCGCTGAACGGTTCCAGTTAAACGTCTGCGTGAAATTCAAAATGACAGATACCGACATAACGACCATCGCCATATGCCAAGCGACCCGCTTGCGACGAGACATGCCCCGAGCCAGCACCAGCAGCAGCGCCCCGGAAAGAAACAATACAAAACGACTTTGCTGGCTGACTTCTAAAGGAATCCATTCTTCCATTTGCGCAATAAGGTCAGGACTCCTCGGAAAAATGGTTTCCAGAATATTAGCCACCCCGCATAGTGCCACAGAGGCCGGCAGAAGCATCATAGCGATCCGGTTTGAAAAAATAAGAATCAGCAGGAGAATCAGCAAAACTCCATACAAAATCCTCGCGGCAGGCAGGGCTCCTCCGGAACCCTTCAAAGGAGCTGCGGCCGAATCATCACCTAAGGCCCAAGCCACGCCTTGCAGTAATACTGGAGTAAATTCATCCGTCAATCCGTCAAATCCGTGATTCATCCCTTGCAACAAATACACCTGATGCGGAGATTTCAAGAGACGGATCCAAGTGGTTTTGGCCATAAAATCAGCGGTTCCATGATATTGCACCACCCGCAAATCATTCATAGCCGCATTGAACTCATGTAAATCAAAAGTGCCCGAACCGGTTGGGGTAATACCGACTGTATCCGGCGTGCGGATTCCATAGCGCCCGCGACTATCTAGGCTCATGAGCAAGAGTCCAGCCAATGCCGGAGGCCGATTTGTACCACTAGCCGCCGCAACCGCCTGAACGGCCCCGATGCTCCAGCCACCGTAAAGAACCGGAACGCCCTGGGCCTTCAACCGTCCTGCGGCAAGCGCCGTGACATCCGCCATATCCTTTACAAGGGTCTCTTGATCATAGTCCGAATCCGCATATTTACCAAAATCGAATCCGACTACCGCCAGATTTGCCTCCTGAAGCCAGATGCAAATTGTATGCTCCCAACTGCTCCAGCCTCCGTCGCCCGACCCAAAAACGACCAACGCGCGCGGATCGCCGCCCGGCGCGGGATAAAGTCTGATATCAAACGCCCCGCGAGTGAGTTCTATTCCAGTCAAAGGCGGCCATTCCGAAACCCCTTCCGCGCAGCGTCCCGGCAAGGGAAAAATCACAAGGCTCAAAAATAAAAACCCACCTACTATTCGTAAAAAAATGGAATGCACCATATTTATTGCTCCGACAGGCTACCGCGGCAATGATTAAAGCACAAATAACCAAACCAAAGCAATAAAAGCCATACTCGTTATCGTGCCACATGCAAAGATCCCGAAGGCGTGCGTTGAAGTTTCCGTATTGATTTTTACCGGTTCCGCAGTCCGGGGCTATTTTCATAGCGTAGTAGTATGATCGGTTTGCCGCCCTGCCCGGGCGATTTAGCTATAAAGGTGTAGGAACCGTCCGTATGTTCACACCGTGTAAAGTGCCTGCCCGGAGCAACGGATATGCCGATTCGATTTGCGCTAACCGGAACCAGACCCAAAACAAAAATCAGGGTTGACTCAAGCTGGTACTCTGACCCCGTCTTCCTGCAACCGGAACAGACTGGCCAGTTAAAAATGTACGGATGTGCTCACTACCTTTTGTTCTTTCAGGTCTTTGGTTGAGTAAAACGACTCTTCTGATTCCAGTCCACGCATGGCTTGCGAAAGAGAAAATCCGCCCCACTCGACGGGTGCTTCTTTAACAACCTGAAAATCGGATAAAGCGTACACTATTTGCCATTCACTCCCAAATACTCCAGGAACAACTGATCTCTGGCCACTGATTCGGTAGACCATCGGTAATTACCCCTGGCCGTCTGCACGCTGGTCGTCTCAACGCAGTCGAACCAGTCCAAAATCTGGGCGAGTGAGCGTTGCGCAAGCCACTTGTCCTGTTTCTTTTCGAGATTGAGAAGGGCCTTGGTCTTTCTGGCTTCATCCTTTCCGAGCTTGGCTCGCACCTCCTTAATTTTCTTCGTCAGGAAGCAATGGTAGCCCAGCGAGATAAATTGCACGAATTGCCTTCCCCGCAGGTTGTCAGGATACCATGTGCGCGGTCGCGCACCGTCAAGCCCACCTTTTTGCACGGCAAACAATTCTTCTATTTTTTCGCGCAGTCGATAGTTTTCAAGCGCGGTAAATGTGTCCATGGTTTGATTGCTGACGAGGGCGAAACAGCCGAAGTACTTCTTTGCTTCGGCAATGGATTTGTCATTAAATGCGACCATAAGCTTTCCGCCACGCCCCTTTTTGGAGCAGACCAGGTACTTCTCTATTTTCCTTTGCGCGGATTTCGTGAACTCGACTGTCCCGTCTTCTATTTGCGCCTTCAGCTCAAGCAGGTCTTTGCGGAAGGAGAGTTCCTTCTTTGCTTCGTTATCAGGGGAATAGTAGACATGCACGTACAGGCGACGCGAGAAGGTTTCATTTTCACCGGCACCCTTGCCGTTACGTGATCGCTGGCGCACTCGGCTGAATTCTTGCATTCTGAGCGCCATGGCTCCGCAGACAGACGGGTCGAGTGGGCACGTGCTGGACATACCTGCCAGCGTCCCGCGAAGTTCGTCCACCGTCTCGCGCACCCAGACGACGTCAGGATCGACCAGGGTCAGGAACTTCACGTTGCGCAGGGCGAATTCCATCATGTTCTTCTGACTGTAGTAGCCATTGTCAGTGACAATAAGTGGGTTCTCCAAGTCGAGGCACTTGAGCTGGGACAACGTGTTTTCAATGGATATGACGTCTGGGACATTGCCGGGTTGCTTGGCAAAGGCCAGCGGCTCGCGACCCTTCACGGAATACAAGGTCAATAGCTTGATGGTATTGAGTCCATCGCCTTCTTTGTTGAATCCTCGCCGTGCTTCCGACTGGTTTTCAGAGTAGGTCAAGATGGTGGTTGAGTCAAACGCCAGCACGGGAGACTTGCCCAAGCGAGCCGCACGGGATGAAAAATAGTGCTGAACACCCTCTTCGTTACAGCCGACATTCTTGAACAACTCACCGTACACATCTTCGGTGATCGCTTCACTATACGGAAGAGAATGCATCACCTGCCAGCTCTCAAGGCGAGGCAGCGTATTGCCGTCGGAGCCGATCCAGTAGCGTGCAATGGAGAGAATCTTGGCCGCATCACCCTCGCTGAAGAAGCGAGTACGTCATCATCAATGCGGGAGACCTTACCGACCCATTCCAAGATATCCGTGAGACCGGTGTGCTGACGTATCGCGCCGATAAAGCCACCCTCGCCCTTGCGTTTCTTCGGACGAGTAGATGTCGTTTCCTGCGCACCCGCCTTGATTTTCCCCTTAAGCATCTGGCTGACAGTAACGGTCTTTTTGGTCTTTTCGTCATAGGCCGTTATCCGCTCATATAAGTTTACTCCAGACAACGGTTTCGGCATCCGAGCCCAGCAGTTCCAATCGGAATGTATGTCCATAGGTATGCACCTGCGTTCCATTGATTCCGAAAGTCGGCGCGGGTTTGATAGTCTTATGTTTAAGATGATGCCCCAACACGCAGGCCATGCTTCCGGGAATCACACAGGAGTCCGCCCCAGTATCAACAAGAGCCATTTCAATATCTGTTGCTTTTCCTGTCGCCGGATTTGAAAGCCGCACCGGCAGGTAAACGCGCGAAATGTCCGGCATCGCCTGAAAGCTGTAGAAGGATACTCAACGCGCGGCATGGCTAAAAGATATAGCGTAAGTGGGGATCGAGAGCCGGCATAATCACGGGCTTGTCCACGCCCGCTTTTTTCGCTTTTTTCAGAAGCGTCACCTACCAAAACCAGTAAGCACCGGTATGGACAGCGTACCAGCCGAGCAGTCCGTTGGTAAAGGCGTGGGCCAAAACAGCGGCCCAGATGTCGCGGGTTTTCACCATCAGCCAGGTAAATATGATTCCGCAGAGAAAGCCCATGACCCACTCGTTATGTTCGAGGGCAAAAAGCACGGCGACTAAGATGCACATTTTCGTGTCCATCACGCCGATGTCTTTCTTAAAGAAGGGGCTGCCCTGCATCCAACGGTAAACAAACCCGCGAAACATGAACTCCTCAATGATACCAATCACCAGCGTCGTGCCGAGCATGTGCACCCAAAGAAGCGGCCAGCCGGTCGTGCGCGGATCGTAGTGATAAAGTCCATTGGCACCCATTTCAAGCGGCTCGCGCAATTTGCCGAAGCGCGTCATCCCGACAAAATAGCGTTCATATAATTCACTGATTTTCGGAAATGCGTTTTTGAAAAATTCCGACTCCAGCCCGACCCAGAACACAAACACCAGCAGGCCGACGGCCAGCGCCAGCGGAATATTTTTTAATTTCGGCGGCGTGTACCAGCGCCACGGACGACAGATCAGCAATAGAATAATTCCGCCAGCAGTTTGAATGGCGTAGCGCGTTCCCGACGGATCGCCCAGCAACGACATCATCAACAGCCAAGCCATATAAGGAATGGTATGAAACCAAATAGCTTTGTCGTTTTCCTTATCCAGCTCCGGCGTCCAATCAGCTTTTGTTTTTTCAGACATGCGCGAAAACTAGCTGAAAGCACTCTTTTCGGAAAGAAAAAATCCCGTAACGCACTCACTGCATATCAGTTTATCACCCTAATCGCCGCGTTGCGTGCACTGGTGAAGGAGACTCACAGAAAAATAATATCCATTAAACCACCGAGCACCGGCGCGGCTTTTTCAAGATTGGCCAGCGCGATTTCAGGCGGGATATCATTTATTCCTTAATTCATTCGACCTATGCCGACATCTTTTCGAATGTTTTACCTTTGTTTTCACTAAGAGCAAATGCCCGCATATTTTCTTCCGATGTTTCCGGCGTAATCTCGCAGCCTGCCGAC
This sequence comes from Kiritimatiellales bacterium, assembly GCA_038213895.1. Classification (GTDB taxonomy): domain Bacteria; phylum Verrucomicrobiota; class Kiritimatiellia; order Kiritimatiellales; family Tichowtungiaceae; genus Tichowtungia. Next base: position 7,372 of record JBBQSL010000123.1, read on the forward strand.
ACGATACAGCGACCCTGTGTCTGCGACAGGCTTTCTTTCACGCACTGCCGGATCATTTCTGCGTCTCCGTTTTGAATTATGGTTATCGGGTCGCACTTCCCGCAGAAAACCTGTTTAGACCCCAGCAGTGAAGCGAACGGCGTCATGGATGGCACCAGATGGTCGATATCAATAATGTCTGCGCCGGTACGAATCATATCCGGAATCAGCGCGGCAGTATTTCCACAGATATGCAGTTTCACCAGTGCGCCCAGCGAATGAACATGGTCGATCATCCGGCGTTCGCGCTCGAAAGCAAACTCTCGGTAAAGTGCGGGGCCGATCTGCGAACAGAAGGCATCGCCGATACCGATACAATCAGCTCCGGCCTGCACCTGCGCGGTAATAAAACCAAGCGCTGCTTCCGTGATGACATCCATCGCCGCATGAACGGCATCGGGGTCGTCAAAAAAATCGAGAGCGGCGGCACCTGCGCCCCGCAGGTCAGCATATTCCGCGACTGGTCCTTCCACCCAGCCGACCACAAAAAATCGGTCACCTGTCAATTTACGAAATTCCGCGATCTCACGGACTCGGTTTGTCAACCGCTGGTGATCCTCCACCCTGTATGGCTTCAGCGCACGCGCTACATCCACGTCGGGAAGATGACCGCCCCGATCCAGCGGCAGGCTGTCTTCGGGGTACTCCACCTGCAAACCGAAGGCTTCCGCTTCGCAATAGGGATCGGACAGTACCGTGAGCCAATCCATGCCGAAGTCCTCTGCGCTCTTGATCATCGCAGGGCATTTGGCGCGATAGTCTCGGCAGAAAGCTCCGTACTTCACTCCGCCATATCGCGATGCCCAGCGCATAACAATCGGATGAAACGGAACACGATCTACCAGTTCTCCAGCTATAAATTTCAACGTTCTTTCGCGCGGTGTTAACATCCCAGCATCTCCTTTTCCCTAATTTTTGTACAAAACGCCCACGACCTTATAAAACTATCACGTAGCAGAGCCGAACGGCCATGTCTGTACGTTTCGATAATATAAGCAAAATTCGCCAGAAGTCCAGTTTCGCCGCGTCGCCGGACAGTGGCGCGATAAACAAAACAAAAGCGACACCAGACCCACGATATGCTACACTGCACCGAATGGCTCTTCTCTTAAAAAATCAAACGGCTGACGAACTGCACACCGCGCTGGGGATCTCGCCCCGGCAGGCGCGGATGATTCAGGCCGCCGTGATCCGTACCGGAAAACTGCCGGAAGCGCAGGCCGAGATTTCTGAAAAGGCGCTGAAGGCCATCCGCGCCGCGGCGGAAATTCCGAACCTGACGCTGAAGGATAAAACCGTTTCGCCGCAAGACGGCTTCGCGAAATATCTGTTCTGCGGTGACGGCCCGGAACCATTCGAAGCCGTTCGCATTCCACTACTGCACCGCGAAGAAGATCAAAAATATATCGCCTGCGTCAGCTCACAGGTCGGCTGTGCGCTAGGCTGCGCCTTCTGCTTCACCGGAAAGATGGGCTTCAAACGCAATCTTGCCGCGTGGGAAATGGTCGATCAGGTACTCAAAATTCGCGATGACTCGCCGCACCCGGTGCGCGGCGTGGTTTTCATGGGCATGGGCGAACCGCTGCTCAACTACGACGAAGTCATCCGCGCCGCACGCATTCTCTGCGAACCGTGCGGCGGCGCCATCTCCGCCAAAGCCATTACCATTTCTACCGCCGGCATCGTACCCGCCATCCGGCGCTTCACCGCCGAAAAACATCCTTACCGGCTGGTCGTCTCGCTCACTTCCGCCGATCCGCAGCGTCGCCGCGAACTGATGCCGGTCGAAGCCGCGCACTCCACCGCTGAATTGATGGACGCGCTTCGTGAACGCCATGCGGCTACCGGCGAACGGATCACGCTGGCCTGGACCATGATTTCTGGCGTCAACACCAGCGGAGAAGACGCCAAGCAACTGGCCGAGCTGACGCGCGGACTTCCGGTCAAACTGGATTTGATCGATGTGAACGACCCATCCGGAAAATTTGCGCCGCCGACACCGGAAGAATTAAGCGCGTTCCGCGACGCCCTACGGCTTCACCTCACCGCGCCCGTCGCCCGCCGTTACAGCGGCGGCAAAGATATCGCCGCCGCCTGCGGCATGTTGGCTGGCGCCTCCCGGCCCAGCCATCTCCGGTAAAAAAGAGACATTGTACCGACCGCATATAGCCAGTACACTCCTCTGATAAATTGATGCGGGAATTGGTATTTATGGGACGTTTTACGGTTGCAGAGTTTTGTGTTGGCGGCGGCGGTCAAGCGTTAGGTTTGGAAGACGCTGGATTCGATTGCGTTGCGGCCATCGAAATAGACGGCCATTGCTGCACAACATTACGGCTAAACCGACTGCAGTGGGATGTTCGGCAAGACGACATGCGAACAGTAGATGGAAGTAAATGGCATGGCGTGGACTTATTTGCAGCCGGTGTTCCCTGTCCGCCGTTTTCCATTGCCGGCAAACAACTTGGACAAGATGATGACCGCGACATGTTCCCTGAAGCGTTACGCTTGATCGCTGAAATGCAGCCAAGAGCGGTGTTGCTCGAAAATGTACGCGGATTTACCTCCGCCAAATTCTCCCAATACCGAAAAGGTCTTTTTTTGGCTCTTGAGAAATTAGGATATGAATCTACTTGAAAAGTTCTCCAAGCCGCCGACTATGGTGTCCCACAACTGCGGCCTCGTTTTATCCTCGTTGCCCTCCCAAAAAAGCATATGTCATTTTTCGAGTGGCCAACACCAAGCCTGACACGGACAACGGTCGGCGACACGCTTGGCGACTTGATGGCTGCAGGCGGATGGAAGGGTGTGAAGAATTGGCAAAAATCCGCACAACGCGTAGCGCCAACAGTTGTGGGCGGGTCCAAAAAACACGGCGGACCGGATCTTGGGCCAACGCGAGCCCGACAGCAGTGGCGAGAGCTTGGAGTAGATGGCTTGGGGATCGCCGACGCTCCTCCTTCATGCGATTTCCCTGT
>JBBQSL010000124.1:0-10323 GCA_038213895.1 Kiritimatiellales bacterium
CGATCGACCCCGAAAAAAGGAATTCCGGATGCGCCTCCTCTTTTTTCTCCGCAAGCAGCTCAAGCCGCCCGGCTTTCCTCCGCACTGAATAACGATCTTCTCAAATCCACAAGAAATCCGTTGCTCAACCCGAACCCCGGATCAGCAACCCGGGGTTCCCACCCTGAGTTTACATCTAGCTATAATACCCCGACCCGACCGCTGACTCCGATAGAAAGCCTGCGAAAAGCATCGCCGATCAACCAGCAGAATCCATTTGCGACAGACTATATGCCGAAAATTAAAACCAGCATCTGGGAATAACTATTCCTTGTCGTCAAGTTTCAGCATTCTTTTATACGCCTCACCGGCACGTTGGATTTTACCTCGTTGCGCTTCAAATGCAGCGATATCCTCTTTAGTAGCACCCTCTTGCGAGCGAAGCAGGTCAATGGCCATATCTGAAGAACGAAGTGCTTTTTCGTACTGACCTGAAATATAATAGGCTTCAGCCAGCGTATTCCACAGCGACGCGGTGTACGGCGCAGACAGAAGTGTTTCGCGAGCATAACGCACAGCAAGTGGCCCGTTTTTCATTTCGCCGCCCGTGGCATAAACCCACGCCAGATTATTTTGAATCATGGGACTATCCGGAAAAGCTTCCTCTAGTTTTCTCAATAGCATCACGGCATCGGCATATCGTTTCATCTGGATATAAAGTGTACTTAGACGAAAAATAATATCCGCATCGCCGGGCGCAGATTCCAGAGCACGCAAGTAAACCTGTTCGGCCTCTTTATATTCTCCGGCATCGGTATATTGAACGCCGGTATTCATCAAAAAAGAGATCCGAGACGTTTTTGCCTGCTCACTCGGCGATTCAGTTTCACCTTTTTTTTCGCCTTCTGGCGCAACAATTACAAACTTCGAGGGCTCCTGCTGAACCGCCTGCCTAACCCCAATCACCGTAGAGGTCGCACCGGGATCCACTGTAGTAATAATATTCAGCTTCGAAGGACCCTGAAGTGCCCCTTGAGTCGAAACTGGAACCGCATTGGTCTGCCGTTTATAGGTGCTGATTTCCAGCTTCGACGCGCCTTGAGGCAGGCCTTGTGCCAGCACCAAACTAGCAGGCCATAGCAACATTAAAATACATGATAGGTTTTTCATAAGTTTCTACATTTTTCTGACGGTCACCTGCACCGCCGACGGTTCAATTTTTTCTACCTGCAAACCAGATGGAATATCAGCCCGCACAGAAACTTCGTAATCTGCCGGTTCAATCAGCCCTGTACAATCAATATAAGTATACACGTCGCGGGAATTCAACTCCGCAATTCGCTGAGGACTGCCGCGCAACGTCACCGTAACTTTTTCGGGCTTAACCTTAACGACCCGCCGATCGTCAGAAGCCAGCAGCGTCCGTACAGCACTATTTTCGATCCGCCGGGTTGCCACCCGTTCCACCAAAGAAACCTCGGCCGTAACTCGCTCAGGGGCAACCGTCCACGGTTGCCCCGCCGCCGCAACCGCTACGTGTGTTTTAAATGAATTATAACGGCCTTCCAGACTGACCGGTACGGTTCGTACCAGCTCCAGCTCGCTCAACAAGCGCTCAGCACCGCGCACTTTCACAGAAGCCGGAGAGCAACTGTTCTGCTCCATTTGTATCCCCGGCGGCAAATCGCCTTCGAGAACCACCCGTACCGGCAACACCCGCTCCACCTCACGATCAATCATTACGGTCAGCTCGGGCGGATCAAATTGCACGGCATGTGCGCGCGATGCCGCTTTAACATAACGTGGCGAAAATTTAATTGTCTGACGCAACCGATCCGTATGCCCCGAAATATCAATTTTCACTTCCACCTGATCGCCGCTGATAAAACGAATATCATCTTGCGAACCGCGAAAACGAATACTAACCGTATCCGTTGACCGGTCAAAAACAGCCCGACCTTCCCCCGCCGTAACGGTAACTGGGATGTCAGCCAAAACGACCTCAAAACTGGTATTTTCGCGAACGGCCTGCCAAACGGCAAACGCCAGCACCAGACAAAGCAGTTTCATCATCCAGTTACGAATGATCACCTGCCAAACTGACACCAGCCTCTCTGGATGCAACGAAATTTTACCAATCCGCTTAATCATCCACTCCCTCCTCAAACATAAACGGAGGCGCAGGGTCTTCACCGTCGCGCCGCCGAGCCAGCTGTTGAATGCCGCTGGTTTCCTGACTCAGGAACGAAGTCAATACGCGACGCAATTTTGGCCCATCGAACCCGCGTTTCAGCTGTCCATTATACGCAACAGAAATGATGCCGGTCTCTTCCGAAACCACGATCACCAGCGTGGCCGTTTCCTCCGTCAACCCGATGGCCGCGCGATGACGTGTACCCAGATCGCTCGTCAATCCGTCAAACTGGGTAAGAGGGAAAACGCAACCAGCGGCAGAAATCCGGTCTCCGCTAATAATTACGCCGCCGTCGTGCAGCGGTGTGCCAGGATAAAAAATAGAAGCCAGCAGTTCGGTACTTACATCGCTGTTGAGCGCTGTGCCGGTATCCTGAATACTGCGCGTCTCCTCTTCGCGCTCAATCGCAATCAGCGCACCAATTTTCCGGGAGGCCAGCAACAGTACCGCATCAACCACTGGATCGGCCAACGCACGGCGTGCCTTCCCAGCCAAAAAATTACCATGCCGACCGATCCGAGCTAGCGCACGGCGGATTTCCGGCTGAAAAATTACAATCATCGCCAAAAAAAGATAAACCATCAATTTTTGCAGTAGCCAGTTGAGAATCAACAAATTGGTGAATTTCGTCATCACCATCAGGAAGGTGAAAAGAATCGCCAACCCCGTCAGGATGGCGGCACCGCGAGTCCCTCTAAAAAACTTCACCAAAAAATAAAAAACGGCGGCGAGAATCAAAATCTCAACCGTGCCCGTTACTCCAGGATACTCAATACTATGGAACCAGCTTATCATATATTCCTTGAGCTCGCAGTGTATCCATAAGCCGTGCGGCGTCGCAAGATTCCTTTACATCGTGTACCCGCAAAATATGCGCCCCGTGCAGAATGACAAAGGCGGCCACCGCCAGCGACCCAGCCAGCCGATCCTCCGGCTCGCGCCCGAGAAGCCGACCGATAAATCCCTTACGGCTCGCACCGATTAACACGGGCCGCCCCGCTGCAACTTGCGCTGAAATTCCATTCAGAAGCGCCAGATTATGCTCATCCGTCTTACCAAACCCGATTCCTGGATCGAGTGCAATCTGTTCCAGCGCAACGCCTCGCGCAACGGCAAAAGCCATCCGCTCCTCCAGAAAGTTCCAAACCCTGGAAACGACATCGTCATAGCGCGGATCATTCTGCATGGTTTCAGGTGTTCCCTGCATATGCATCAGCACTAGGCCCGCGCCAGTCTCCGCCGCCACCGCCGCCATGCAGGGATCGGCCAAGGCGGAAACGTCATTGATAATATCCGCCCCTGCCGCAATCGCCGTGTGCGCGACCTCGGCTTTACGCGTATCGATCGAAATCAACGCATTCGTTTTTTCGCGCAATTTTACAATGATTGGAACCGTACGCTGAATTTCTTCCAAGGTCTGGACTGGTTTTGCACCCGGACGGGTCGATTCGCCGCCGATATCGATGATATCGGCACCCTGCTCGACCATTTCGAGGCCGCGCGCCACCGCCAAGTCCAAAGCCTGGAACTTCCCGCCATCTGAAAACGAATCGGGCGTCACGTTAAGAATACCCATTATTAACGTACGCGAACCGCAAACGACTTCCCGTCCGCGACAGTTCCAGATCATTGGAACTGACTGCGTCGGGGCTTGCTGTTTTTTTCCAATCATTGGAAACTTTATACCCCTGTTTTGCCATTCCCTCCAGTTCATTGCTTTCGGAATACAAAAAGCCTCCCTCCTACACTTCGAGTCCAGACATTGGAAGATCATCTGCGCTTGTATTCCGTAAAAGAGTCTTTAGCTTTGTTGGCCTGAACTCCAAACCCGTCAGCCTGAAACGTTATATCGCCGCGCATAAGACCGAGATCACACGGACCTGCGTCTGTGTGCTGGTGACCGTAGGCGTTAATTTGATCATGCCCTGGCTGATGCGGTTGGTGATCGATGGACTGACCAGCGGCACACTGACACACGCTGAATTGTGGCGCTACGTTCTGATTTATGCCGGGCTCGCCATTTTTTGTATCTGGTTCGCCCGCCAGTTGCGCGGCATTCCGCTCAAGCTTTCGCACAAAGTCGAATATGCCGTTCGGCGCGACCTCTTCGCCCATCTGACCCGGCTTGATGCAGAATTTTTCCGCAAAGAGCGCACCGGCGATCTGATGACCCGCATGTCGTCGGATCTTACGATTGTGACCGATGCCATCGGTCAGGGGCTGTTGCAAGGTCTGCGAACCGGTGCGGCGCTCTTGTTCGCCTCGATCGTGATGGTCTGGATTAATCCAAAATTGGCTCTGCTGATTTTTTCGCTCTACCTGCCGATCATTATCTTCTTCTTCCTCGTGCTCAATGTGATGCGTGACCGCCAGAAGGCGTTGCAGGAACAGGTTTCTGACGTTTCCAACTTCGCGCAGGAAAGTTTTTCCGGTATCCGCTGCATCAAGGGATTCGCCCTCGAAAAACGACGCACCGGACTCTTCGAAACGCTAAACCGCGGACTGATCCGTAAAACGATTCAGCTACAAACCGCCCGCCAGCTTCTTTGGCCGCTGATGGCATTCTGGTTCAGTATCGGAACTCTTCTGCTTCTGTTCGTCGGCGGCAGACAAATCATTCGCGGCACCGTCAGCGTCGGCGTGATTGTCCAGTTTCTGCAATACCTGCTTTATATGCAGTGGCCGCTGCTCTCGCTGAGCTGGACGATGAGCCTGATGCAGCGCGGACGCGTCAGCTGGCGGCGGATACTGGAACTGTTCGAGCGCGAACCGAAAATCGCTGACTCAGCTCAAACCGATTCCGGAATCACTGAACTCGACGGCTCGATTGAATGGCGCGATGTCTCGCTCGAAATCGACGGAGCCCGCCGTCTGCACCATATCAGCCTGAGCATTCCCGCCGGTAAAACGCTCGGCATCACCGGCCCGACCGGTAGCGGCAAAACCCTACTGATTTCGCTGGTCGCCCGCTTGATGGATGTCTCCGAAGGCTCGCTCGCCGTCGGCGGCCATTCCGTCCGAACTATTCCGCTTGATGTATTGCGCCGTCATATCGGATTCGCCGCGCAGGAGCCGGTACTTTTCTCGCGGACGCTAGAACACAACATCGCCTTCGGCGTCGCCTCGCCCGGCAAAGATATTGTCGGCTGGGCGGCGGATATTGCGCACCTACAAAGCGATGTTGCGGAGTTTCCAGAGCACTATCAAACCGTACTCGGCGAGCGCGGCGTCACGCTCTCCGGCGGGCAGCGTCAGCGCACCTCAATCAGCCGCGCCGTCGCACGGCGGCCGCAGATTCTGATTCTCGACGACGTGCTCTCGGCTGTCGATACGCAGACTGAAGCCGCGATTATGGGTAAGCTCCAACCCGTTATGAAAGATCGCACCTGTCTGTTCGTCAGCCACCGCGTATCCACCCTGCGCTATACCGACGAAATTATCGTGATTGAAGACGGACGCATCACCCAGCGCGGCACGCATGACGAACTCGTAAAGCAGCCCGGCTATTATTCTGAACTCAATACCCTGCAGCAGCTCCAGGAAAAACTGGAGGACGGACAATGAGCGCTCCAGAAGTCAAAAAACGCAGTCTCGCGCGGCGGCTGTTGAGCTATGCACTGCCCTACTGGCGCAGCCTACTGGTTTCACTGGTTTTGATTCTGGCGGTTTCGATCTTGATCAACTACCTACCGGTGCTGATCAAACAGCTGACCGACTCTTGTCTGCTGGATACAAAAGCAACTGTCGAAATTCGGCTCACCCGGCTTTCGCATATCAGTCTGCTGTATCTGATCATTGCGGTCGTCGGCTACAGCTTGCGGTATGCGCAAGGCATGCTGACGGCGTGGATCGGCCAGCGGATCATCTACGACCTGCGCATCGCGGTGTTCAAAAAGGCGCTACGCATGCAACAGGCGTGGTTCGACCGCATGCCGGTCGGCACGCTGATCACCCGCGTCACTTCCGACATTGAGCGACTGGAAAATTTTGTCACAGAAGGTGTCGTCGGAACGGTCGCGGATCTGTTCATGCTGCTCGGCATTATGGGGTACATGATCGTGATCAGCCCGCGCCTCTCCGCCGTTCTCTTCGGACTGCTTCCGCCGCTTTTCGCGTTGCTCTATCTCGTCAATCGCAGACTGCGCGAGGCCAACCGGCAGATTCGCAAGCGGCAGGCCGCGCTGAATGCGCTGCTTCAGGAAGACATCACCGGCATGCCCACCATCCAGCTTTTTAATCGCGAGCCGACCGCAAAAGCCGACTTTGACGCGCATAACACCAATCTGCGCGCCGCGCACTTCGACGAAGTCCGCTGGTTCAGCATCTACTTCCCGGTCATCGAAACCGGGCAGGCGCTGGCCATCGCGGTCATCCTCGGTGCAGGCGGCTGGTGGCTTTTGCACGGCGGGAACATTTTGACACTCGGCGTACTCATCGCATTTCTCGCCTACATCCGCGATTTCTTCCGTCCGCTCGGTTCGCTCTCCGATAAAGCCGGCGCGTTCCAGGTCGCGATGGCCTCCGCCGAGCGCATCTTTGAGCTGATGGACACCCCCGAAACTATTCTCGATCCGGAGACTCCTGTATCCGGAGAACGCATTAACGGAGCGATCACCTTCGAAAACGTCTGGTTCGCCTATGAAAAAGAACATTGGGTCATTAAAGACCTCAGCTTCTCCGTCGAACCGGGACAGGTACTCGCCGTCGTTGGCGCGACCGGCGCGGGCAAGAGTACCATCATCAACCTCATCGGACGCTTCTACGACGTGCAACGCGGGCGCGTCACCATCGGCGGAAGTAACGTGCGCGACTTCAGCACCGCCGATCTGCGTAGCCGCATCGGCTACGTCTTTCAGGAGCCATTCCTTTTCGCCGGGTCGGTCGCTGACAATATTTCCCTGTTGCATCCCGGTCTGACCCGCGACGACATCGTCCGCGCCGCGCAGTCCGTCAACGCTCATAAATTCATCAGCGCCTTGCCAGACGGCTACGACGCCGTACTCAACGAACGCGGCGGCGGACTTTCGCTTGGACAAAAGCAGCTCATCGTCATGGCTCGCACGCTGGCGCAGAATCCCGAACTGCTTTTCGTCCTCGACGAAGCTACCGCCAACGTCGACACCGCCACGGAAGTGCTCATTCAGGACGCGCTTGGCAAACTGATGAAAAACCGAACCAGTATTGTCATCGCGCATCGTCTCTCAACGATTCGTTACGCCGACCGCATTCTCGTCATGCGCCACGGTGAACTGATCGACCAGGGCACGCACGACGAACTCATGGCCCGCGACGGCTACTACCGCCAGCTCTATGAACTCCTTCAGCACGCCCCCGCACAGATTGTGAAAAGTTGAATGTGGGATGTGGGACGTAATTTCCAAAAGAAACACCCCGAAAGAAAGCGGCAAAGTCTATTTATCTGACTGACAGAGACGATGCCGTTTCTTAATGTGCAGGCATTAGGTAAAGGAGAACGCTATGTTTACACCGGAGCATCTGCACGTCGCATTAAATCACGTCGCCCTGATCGGGTTCGCCGTCGCCATCATTCCTCTGCTGGTTGCGCTCATGCGCAAAGATCGCGGCGCACTGCTTTCCGCTTTGCTGATTGTCCTGTTTTGCTGTCCTCTCCAGATCCTTATCTTATCGGCAGCCTAAGGTGTTTCTCAAAAGTTATAGCAACTTAAGGCCGGCAAGGATGCCCGCGATACGTACCGCAACCTTCTGGAGCGTTTTAAATAATTCCGTATCCTTTTACGCCCCCTCTTCGAGAGGGACGTCCTACACGAAAAAATGTAGGGCGAGCCTCTTCGGTATTCCGAAGGGCTTGCAGTATGGGCTACACCTCTCTTAAAACGCTCTAGAACACCGTATCCCTCAAAGTTTCGTACCAAATAGGATCAAAAAATCATTAAGGACCCCGAGCGAATGCAACGGATAATTTTCGAAAAAAATAACGCAGTGGTTCAAATCCTAACCCATCTTTTTCTTATAGGTGTTCCTTACCATAATCCAAAACAGCGTGCACAGGAACCGATCAACATGTTCAGGATCACCAAGACGACAATGGGTTTCCAGAAAAATTTGAGCAGCGGTATCAGCAGCAACAGGAGCAGCAACAGGAGCAGCAGAAGCAGAAAAATTATTCCGATGATCATAAGAACCCATTTTATCCAACAGTAAATGGCCGCAAAAATCACCATGATCATCAGCAGAAGCATCAATATTGACATCGGTGCAACCTCCGTCCTTCCAGACTGTTTTTGCCTTTCATTAATTGCCTCGGGATTGGAGTTTACCGGTACTCTCCTCATATTCCGTCAACCGCTGAAGACCAAGAGCAAGTTGCCTTGGTGTAAAATTTAGCCAGATTTCTTCTCCCAGATACGGTTCGAATACTTTGGCTCGACCTTTTTCTATGGCATAGGCCCTTTCGTAATTCCACGGAGCCGCCAAATAAAATGCCGCCGCTGAGTTTAATCTCCGCTTCTGATTTTCCGCATTTTCCGCACCGCGCAAAAACCACCAAATGGCCTTATCATAACTCTGTGAAACGCCGCGGCCGTGCCGATAACATTCGCCCAGCAAAAAGTTTCCCAGCGCGTCATCCAGTTCAAAATAGACACGGACGTATCGTTCCTGTTCTTCTTGCGTAGGCTTCTCAAAGGGAGTGTATTCCACCCGCTCAAAGAAATAAGCTCCGGGATCCGTCGGTAAAACCGGAACACTATTGCCCTGAGCCTCTCTATGTTGCCAGAAAGCGCTTTCGGATCTTTGGTAGTCAGAACTGTTCATGCGCGATACCTCTTCATTCTATTAGAGCGTTTTCTTAAAATGCTATAACCGGATTTATGAGGAGCATCTTAATAAAGGCAGAGGGGCATATGGCGTCCCTGGACGAAAAAAATCAAAAAATGAACACGATGAACACACCTGCCACACAGAGGTTCTGCTAGAAAACCAGATTGCTATCAATTGTGATGAATACATCGAACTCCTTTCCAGCCAACTTGATCAACTCAGAATCTTTTGTTCCTGCCCAACCCTGACGAGGGACTGTCGTCACAGAATAGCGGCTCAGGTCGCGAATCAGTCGCCGTGGAAGACATTCGTCAAGGAGTATTTTCATTTCAAACTGTCGCCAGAAGCCGTTCTTTGGTCATTTCAAAAAACGCGACGACCTGTGCCCGAGCAACAGAGGGAAAGTCATACAGGAAAAGGTCGATCGAATCACCAGCTTCCAGTGAATCAATCAGCGTCCGCACCGGCACTCGGGTTCCGAAAAAAACCGGCGTTCCGCTCAACACCTCAGGGTTAGATGCAATGACGTCTTTCTTTCTCGATTCATACCGCAAATTATGTCTTCCACCGAAAAATTGACAAGCTCCGACTTACATTTTATTAGCTTGTAAAAGAGATGCGGGAACCCGTGCGAAGCCTGGCTTGGCTGTTGGTGTGGTCAGTTGATGCAGGTGGAGCAAAGAAGGCGGACACGACCATTCAATCGCAGGGAAAATGCGGACACCGATCGCATCCACAGAAAAGAATAACGGCTTCGAGTCGCTCGCGATCCATGAATGCCGTCTTCTGGATTTTTGGAGTGCATGCGGGAAGCGGTATTCCGTGCTGCGGCCATTATAAAGAGCTTTTGTCAGAATAATTAGAGTCAGAATGATTTTTAAAAATTCTGACAAAATGGCTGTTACGGCGGTAGAGCGGAGCTGCGCGTTGCTTATCTCCTAGAAACAGAGCGGTGCCGCCCACCGGTTGTCCCCGCACTCCAAAAGAACCTCTTTGAAGTATGCACTGAACAGTCTGCGAACTTGATATTAAACAGCCTTGCACATGGCTTGAATTTCTTCTGCGACCAGCTCTTTCAATTCGAAAAAGTGTCAGTCCTATTCAATCGCCTTTCGGCTGATGGATTGATCTGAACTCGATCAGAAGCTGGTTGAGCTTGCCGAACTAATTCCGTTGTCTCAATCGCCTTTCGGCTGATGGATTGATCTGAACCACGCCACGGGGAACGTCTGGGACATCACGAAGCCATGTCCGGTCTCAATCGCCTTTCGGCTGATGGATTGATCTGAACACGTACCGAATCACGGAGATTTAACGAAGTGGAAGGAGTGGAGTCTCAATCGCCTTTC
>JBBQSL010000125.1:0-10300 GCA_038213895.1 Kiritimatiellales bacterium
TACGATTTCAGCGGAGCGCAGACGCTTGCCGGTGATTCCATCGCCTATTGGTTGAACGGTTCGTTGCTTGGGGTGGTGAGTCTGGATAGTGCGGCGGTTGGAACCGAGAATAATTTCGGCAAGATCGGATTCGGTTCAAATCTTAGCGGGACGAATTTGGATTACCAGTTTGACAACCTTTCCGTCGAGCAGATTCCTGAGCCGGCTATGCTCGGGGGCGCATCTCACTTCTGGCGGTTTTTTGGTGGCGTGCGGGCTGGGGGCGTCAGGAACGGACTCGCCGCTTCGTCGTAAGACGATTTCTAATTTTTTTCATCAATTTGTATTTTTTTACTTGCATAACTATGCGATATAGCATAGTTTAGCGCAAAACAGGAGGAAACGATGTCCATAAAGGATTCCACGACGGAGGAGCGGGTTGTGCTCAAGCACCAAATCGTACAGTTGCGGCAGGAGCTTAAGCGCATAGGCCCAGTGATGCGGGGCAGTTTGGTCGTGATTGGCACGCGCAACAAGCAGCCATACTTTTCCGTGAATATTAAACGCAAAACGCATTTGATCTATCTGGGCAAGCGGCGCGAACAGCAGGCTCTCAAGCTTTCGGAGAACTACCGTCGGCTCCAGCAGATTGTCGATGAGATGACGGTGCTTAACATGAGGTTGCTTAAACTTGACGACGGCAAGTGACCCGCAGTTTACTTTACCCGGCCAACCTCTGGATGCGAACTGGTGGATGGAACAGGTGCGTTTTGGAGGCGCGGATGATCAACGGGTGCAATGTTGGGATGCTTGAGGCGTATATTGAGCAGCAACTCAAGGAGCTGGGTAGGCCGCTACTTGAGGAGGCGATCCAGAAGCTGGCAGATCGAAACGCTTGATCGTGAAATCGGATACCTCGAAGGCCACAGAAACCGAATGGACTACAAGAACGCCAGAAAGCTTGATCAGCCGCTGGGCTCCGGGGCTATCGAATCAACCTGCGCGCAGTATCAATGCCGCTTCAAACGAACGGGTCAGTTCTGGAGTCTGGAAGGCGACGAGGCCTTCCTTGCTTTGGCCACCCTTCACCGCAATGGCCGATGGCATCAACTTTTTCCTCATGACCGCCGTCAAAGGGGTCATCAAAGGCAAAGGGGTCAAGGCAAAGGGGTCGCGGGGTCAGCAAAGGGGTCAGTCCGCCTAATTCGTTATTTGACTTTTCAACTCCCATAAAACTCCCTCACTTAACCTCCCTATCCCATCCACGGGATCAGAACGCTTTTCTCGCTATTCGCCGACTCACACCCTGAAAACTGCGGTGATGCTACGGGATTTTAAAGAAAGGCGGAAGAAAAGAAGATAGAGATTGAAGTCAGCGATCAAAGGTCAGAGGACGGAGGTCTATGGGTTGGTTTTGCTGGGTTTTATTTCATACTCAGTGGTTTCTTCCGCGACGCACAAGGATTTGCGTTAGGACAGCAACTTCGGCCCGAAATTGACTACCTTGCGTTTTGATTTTTTCTGCTGTTCGCGAAGCGCTTCAAAAATACGGTGGATATCATTGCCGTATTTTGCGGCGTGTTCCTTCCGGTAACGCCGGATTTCCTCAACAATTGGATCTTCAAACATAGCTCAATCCCCCCAGTTCTTCGGGTGAGCATAGCGCGGGGCAGTTAAACCCGCAAGATTCGACCACCCGAGTGATGGTAGCTTTTCGTTCGGCGTTATTGATGTGCTTGAAATTCCATGTCAGCAGATAATCCATCCCTTGAGCCGAGGCGATAGCGATATGCGCAGCATCTTCTTCACTCCAAGCAGGAACCGTTCCTTTGTCCAACAGAAGCCACGTCAAGTTCTCGGCCTCGTCTGAGGACAACAGACTTTCGATCTCCTCGATTTTTTTCACACGCAGAGCCGCCGCATCGGGATTACCTCAACATTTCTTCCTCGACCAGTTCAGAGATGAAAAGATTAAAGCGTTCCCGATGGTTTTCCCACCAGTCCAGAGTAATTGCCTGTCGGCCCGCAACAACGACATCCCGGCTCGGGCGGGCGGTCAGGTAACTGATAACGCTCGTTTCGATATACACTTTCGGTTACATCTAAAAGTTCCGTAGTTCTTGCATCACGGAATTGAAAATAGTCTTCCCCGGTTTTGGATAGTCGATTGTCAGGAAAAGAAAGGAGATCTCTTCCGTCCCATCAAAAAAAGGGTCAGCCTAATTCATCATTTAATTTTTTTGGGCTTAACGGTTGGAAACAGACTGCGATCGGTGTGAGGCAGAAATAGCGCGGCCATGTACTGATCCATGTAGGATGGATCGGAGCTTAACTCCAGATACGTCATGCGATTGGCTAGTTCAATCTGGCGCTGATAATAATCTCTGGAAACGAGTGTCATGTAGGAACCCATCAGCGACGAGTTGCCGATATATTTAAATTTCTCGCGCGGCAGGTCGGGAATGAGTCCAAGAATCGTGGCCTTGTCTAAATCCAGAAAACGTCCGAATCCGCCAGCGATATAAATACACGACAGGTCGTTAAAGGTCATACCCACCTGCTTCAACATCAAGGCACAGGCGGAATAGATGGCCGCTTTGGTGCGGATGATATTTTCAAAATCGCTTTCCGTAATGCGCAGGGCTTTGCCGGTTCCACTTTCTGCCGCCGACACTAAAACATAAACCGCGTTACGTCCTGAAATTTCAATCGCGGGCGACGGCTTACTCCGGTTCAGTTTTCCGGCAGAATCAATCCAACCGGTTATAAAAAGATCGGCCAGCAAGGCAATAATCCCGGAGCCGCAAATGCCAAGCGGTGTCGTGCCGCCGACCGTCCAGCAACGGCAGGCTCCGGTGGCGGCATCCACCTCTACCCGCTCAATCGCGCCGAGCGCGGCACGCATCCCGCACTCAATCCCGCCACCTTCAAAAGCCGGACCTGCTGAACAGGCGCAAGCCATCAGGAAATCGCAATTGCCGATAACGATTTCACCATTGGTGCCGATGTCGATGAAAAGATTCACTTCGGCGCTGTCCGTCGCCAGATCGGTACACAGCAGTCCGGCGGTGATATCGCCACCGACATAACTACCGACACACGGAGAAAGACAAACCCATGAGTCGGGATTGATCGCAATGCCCACTTCGGAAGCCGTCAGATGAAGCGACTTCATGATCGTTGGAGTGTACGGATCGAGGCGGATGTATTCAGGATTTAAACCAAGCAGTAGATGCAACATGGTCGTGTTGCCGGAAATAACTGCATTACAGATTTCCTGCGGCGAAACACCATGCGCTGAGGTTGTTTTTTTGATCAGTCCATTTACCGTATTTAAAACTCGGATACGGAGTTCCTCGCGACGTTCCGGCAAGCGGGCATAATTAATACGACTGATCACATCAAGTCCGCAGGAAATCTGGCTGTTATAATCCGACTGCGTCGCAACAATTTTTCCCAGTTCAAGCGATACCAGCTGAACGGCAACCGTGGTGGTACCGATATCCACAGCAATACCGTAGTTATGAGCTGTGCTGTCAGACGGCTCAACCCGTAGCACATTAATCCGGTTATCCTCTCGAACCAGAGAAACGGTTACCCGTCCGTTGTCGATTCGCAAGGTATCGGCCAGTCCGCGCAAAACATTGATCGAACAGACCACCTCATAGGGGCCCCAGTCTTTCTGAATAGCGCGGGAAAACCGGTCGAAATCTGAAAGACCGTCTTCGAGTCCGGCCGGCGGAACCTCCACCATCCATTTAACCGCCAGCGGATCAAACTCCCATTTATCCGGCAACAGTTCTCGCCGGATTAAACACTCTTCTTCCAACGACTCGACAAACTTTCCACCTTCCCAGCCGGTTTTTTGCGGAACTTCAACCGTCACATCGTCATTCAGAAGTATAGCCTTACAAGCCAGCACATAACCGTCTGCTACCAGTTCCTGCGAAAGTGTGCCGAGACTGCGGGAATCAACCGCACCGGCGATAACACGCACCATACATTTGCCACAGGTTCCTTTACCGCCGCACGGAGCATCAATAGCCACATCCGCTCGACGCGCGCAATCCATCAGCAACGCACCGGCCGGAGCAACAATCGTTTTCCCCAACGGCTGAAAGGTTACAACCGGCATAGTAAATAAATCCTAATTTCAATATTCGTGCTGCAAATTTTTATAAGTGCTGCGGATAAGTCGCCTTGACCCAGCTTTCCATATCGCTGGCTTCCTGCGTACCCACAACGACTTTCCATCCGGGCATATTCTCTTCAAGTTCTCCGCTAATCTGCGCCACATAACCCGGAATAACAATCTCTCGCGTATTGACCGCCTCGTTCAGTTTGATCTCTTTGCAGAATTTGGCGATGGCCGCACCGGAGAACTTACCAGCCGCCCAGGCGGTTAGTACGCTCATCCCTTCGCACTCAGGAATCACCAGCCAGGCATTCAGGCCGCTGTTTTCAATTTCACCGGACACGATGAAATAGGTCAGCGAGAAATTGGTGGTAACGAACACCGGCGAATCTTTAGTCGGCTCACCAATTTCATACAGCTTCGGCTCCACCTGAATCGGCTTCTGCGGATCCGTGTAAATATTCTGTCGCAGGCTCATCAGTGTAACCAACTGAGCTGGGTCAAATGACGGTAATACACAAACCCCGCCGTATTTGCAAATTTCCATGGCGGCGGCAACCAGTTCCTCGAGCAGGTTGGAAGAAGGTACCTTGCGCAGACTCGGGTAGCCAAGCGCCTTGAAATTATTCTTAAGTGCCGCTCGGCGTGCAATCGAGTTGGTCTGGAATTGTTCGGACAGAGAGTGCGTCTGAAATTCAAGAACCAGATCGTTGAACCCGGCATCCTTGATCCGTGCAGTCAGTGCGGCTAGCGCATTCAAATCCGGCGCCGTCACAGCCAGCACCAGCTCGTTATCTTTGGCCAGCTGTACCAGCGCATCGGCTGTTGCCGGAGTGGCAGAAGCCAGCATACTGCGCGAACCCTTCGCCACTTTCGCGGCTGCGGTCAGCAACGCAACATCCGTACTATTAATAATCAGCGGCAAGCCAGTGGTTTCCAGCACTTGTTTAGCCAGCGCGGCGAAAGTTTCCGCCTTGCCGGTGGTACACGTGATACAGACTGCATTGATCGTCAGCAGTTCGCCGACGCGATCCAGCACGTAGTCTTTAATCGCCTGAAGGGTCTTAGCCGTGGCGGCAGCGTCATCGCCGTCATTCATATTGATCGCGATAGCTGTCTGATTAACAAACGTTTTTTCGTGACGGTAAAGGACGGTTTCATCACCCATCATGAAGGATTTTCCGCTACCCACCTGAACCTTGCGGACAGGTGGTTCGCTGGCGGCACCCAGAATCTGCTTCGCCTCATCGGAGGCATAAGGACATTCGGAGAGCTCTGCTTTTTGCGCTGCCAGCTTCATTGCAAAGGCAAGGCAGGTATTCGATCCGCACTCTTTGCAGTTAGTTTTGGGCAGCAGTTTTTGAATTTGAAGACCGGTTAATTTTGCCATGATAGTTATCTCCAATCGTTCGAATTAGTTAGCCATCAGTTTATTAATGGTGCGTTTTGCCGCCAGCACCGCTTCCGGATGGTACATGATCAATAGATCCGCTCCTGCGTAGAGCAAGGTCGTCGCCGTAGCCAACTCCCAGGCCGCAGCGCGTTTTTCCAATACGCCCCACTGCGGGAAGTCGGACTCCGAGGCTTTAAACTCTTTGACCTTGATACACTCCTGTCCAGGCGAGGCGATCATCGGCGCGCAGAGCATGGCATCGCCGCCCAGTGCGGTCTGACGAATACGCTCCATTACCGAATAGGTATATTCAACGCCGTAGCCGATCGCACTGGTCATCGGATCCATCACAATCTGTTCCTTCTTGATGTCCATATTGGTCAGCAGAATATTAAGCTGTTTACCGATATTCACATCAATGGGGCTTTGTGCGACTAGTGTATGGCCGTAAGCCATGGCCGCGCCGGCAATCGTTCGGTAGTTATCCTGCTCAACCCAGTTCAGTAGAAGATTTTCTCCTGCACAGGCCTGCGCGACCGCTTTGATCACTTCGTTGTGTTTATCAAAGTGACTGTGTCCGGTAATAATCAACGGAACATCCACTGCGCTCAGAATCTGTTTTACCAGATCAACAGCTGCCGCAACGCTCTTATTGCCTTTTTCCGGATGAGTTCCTTCCAGCCGCACACTAATCAGATCCGCGCCGTATTTCGAAACCAGCACGTTGGCCATTTCAGCCGGATTGTTCAACAGGTCGCCATAGATTGAACGCAACACCGGAGGGAACTTGGCGTTGATCGAGTCAAAGACTTCCATCGCCACCAGCGGACGGTTGGGCATCGAGCCTTCCCAATGGTGGAACGGCATAACGGACGAACCGCCGATCTTCAAACTCTTTCCGCGCGTGCCGCCCTCAGCCTTCGTCGCACCAAGTTTTACTTCCCAAACGGGCGTATCACTGGTCTCTTTCTTAATTTCAAACGCCGTGACTTGATTAAACCGCTCAGCGGCTGACGGACTGACCTCGATCACCTCAGCAGGTTTTGCAGAAACGATGTCTGTCGCGGTTGATCCTAGATCAATTGCTCCGCCAAGATATTTTGCACTGAGCGTTCCAATAATATCTTTAACGATCGATGCCGCGAGGCTGTTTTTTACCTCAGCGATAATCTGTGCCTTGAGCGTTTCCAATGTCTGGATATCCAATACTTCGGCTTTCCCAGAAACTGGAACTTTCGTCTCAGCAACTACGGCAGGTTTCGCCGCCACCGGAGCAGATTCAACCTCTTCAGCTTGCGCATGAACACTCATGTCTTCCATCTTCAACGCGGGATGGCCGACCTTTTCCATGAAGGCTCTGATACCTGCTGGATCGGAGGCGACGGTTTCATCCGCAATCAAGTTGAGGAAGTCTGCTGGCAATCCCTGTTCGCCGAAGCGCAGTTTCAGGTCGTTAGCTAGTAGCTCTTTGAGCTCCTTTGGCATCCAGACCAGACGAACGTGTCCACCTTCTGCACCGAGGAATTTACGTGAAGTTAGAAAAACTTTACCGCAACCCATGAAGCCGGGTGTCTGCTGACCGCCACCGACGGTACCCGCCAGCGTTGAGAAAGTCATGCCGACTGGAGTTTCACCTGGGAACTCACGATTAACCACCATGACGCCGTTCAATTCCGGAACATATCCGCAAATCGCTTCGAAGCATCCGCAACTGGTCATCGGGCGATCCATGATGGAGTAGGCGCAGAACGAATCGATCGCTTTGTGGCTACCCTTATAAACGTACTCATTGATCCCTTCCCAGATGCCTTTGACTGGATCAATACACGCACCCTTCTGAACCGGCTGATTCGGGCCGGTTTCATCAATTTCATACGCCGCCTTCCCGTCGAGCCAGTTGTAAGCACCGCACAGGCCGAGCCGTTCCGGCGTGATGATGCAGACATGATCCGGCGCGAACGACTGACAGAGCAGACAGGAGTAGAACGTTTCCACGGAATCATCCGTCATCGACTCCAGACGGCGGTTACGCTCGTCATAAACTTTACGGGCGATTGCCAAGCGTTTTTCCACCTCAGCGGCGTCGGTGATCATCGTGACTTTAACTTTATCGACAATCGCCGGATACTCGGAGAGCAGTTTAGCGTGAAGAATTTCGCCGTAATGTTTCAAGCGAAGTCCCTTGGAAAAACCGGCCTTCGAAACACGCGTCCAGATGATATCACGTTGTCCCATGTGCCAGATGCCTTCGGCACCATTGACTAAATGGTGAATCTGACGTTCCAGAATCGGCTCGAAATCGGACTGCATTTTACGTCCGGCCACTTCCACCCAAATAGCCAGCGGCAACTTATCGCCCGGCTTCACGGTGTCGATATCCGGTCCGATGACGGTAATTTCGCCGTCGTTGATTTCGTCCATCTCAAGAGAGGTAACGAACTCAAAGGCGGTTGTTTTATTTCCGCCGAATTCAACGTGTGTGTCTTCCTTGCGGATACGTTCACCTTCAAAGGCCGGGCCGTATGGAACTGGAACCGGAACTTCGGTAATCTTGATCTTGCAGCCACGAATTTCAAGCGCACGTTCGACCATTTCGTCGTAGCCGACGTTGGAGACCACGTGTTCGTACGTACAGACACCGGTCGGTAAAATCTGCGGAATATCAGTGTCAGAGATAACTGGAAAGCCGTAGTTAATGGCTCCGGCGGCGGCGGCATATTTGTCTGGCGTCACTTCGCCAAAGGCGAGAACAAAGGCAAAAATGCGGTCTTTGTTATAGCGCAAATTAGCTTTGAAGTCGCCGGGTTTTACTCCGCCGAAGGC
Organism: Kiritimatiellales bacterium; assembly: GCA_038213895.1. Classification (GTDB taxonomy): domain Bacteria; phylum Verrucomicrobiota; class Kiritimatiellia; order Kiritimatiellales; family Tichowtungiaceae; genus Tichowtungia. Next base: position 8,331 of record JBBQSL010000125.1, read on the forward strand.
TAATGCCGCGCGATTGGCAAAACCCAGCGCGTAAATCAACGAAGAGACATCTTTACCGAACGGAACCAGACGGGTTTCCCAGCCGAGTTGGATACCTTCTTCGGCCAGCTGATCAGCAAATGTCTTGCCGTTTACACCGCCGCCCATAAAGACATAGATATTTTTCTGTTGAAGCTCCTTGGCGATCTTCACCGCAATGGCATTGGTCGGAGCGCAACCAGTAATGGCCGCGAAGCCCGGGGCGCTACCGTCCACAAACTCCACACCACGTTCGCGCATGATCACATCGTTGGCGGCGCCGAGATAAATACCGTCAACCGGATTGGGACCGATCAGATATTTACACGCTTCCAGAATTTCACAGGCAAACAACGCGGCCGCACCGGCATCGAGCGTGTTTCCAAGGTATGGAAGCCATATCTTTTCGGACGGACGATCCGGCAGAAGTTTTTTGGCAATTTTTAGAACACGCCGCGCATCCGCCAGCGTCACCACCTTTTCGCCAGTAAACGAATAAATTACCGGGAGGTAATAGGCGGTATCGGGAAGACGGACTTCACAATCCGCTCCTTTTATTTTAATAGCCTCTTCGAGTTTAGCTTCCGCGCGGGCAACCCACTCAATGGCTCCGTCAATAGCACTGCTACAAATTAATTTAGACATCCATCTGCCTCCGGTCTTTCATATCCATCAGTTTACGTTCTGCTTTTTTATTAATCCCCAGATTTTCACGGGCCTGCTCAATGATTTCGCAGACCTTGTCAGCCGCCGCCATCGGATCGCTGATCTCATGGAACGCTGCGCCAAAAATTCCCGTGACTTCTTTCTGAAGATAGTTGCTTACATTTTGTGAACCGGACGTATGAAACGGCAGGCCAAGAATGACATCGCAACCAGACGCTACAAAGTAACATCCGATCGTAATGGCTTTTTCGCTCATCCATTCCGGTGCTACGCCGACCGCGGGAAGTTTGCTCATGTCATCCCCCAGTCCGCCCTCGAAACAAAGTTCGGCGGCGGCTTCGAGAATTCGGGAATTATCCACGCAACTGCCCATATGCAGAATCGGTGGAATCCCGACCGTTTCGCAGACTTCGCGCAGACTATCGCCAGCCATTTCCAGAGCCGTTTCGGGCGTCATACGCCCTGTCTTCGCAGAGGCTTGCGCCGCACAGCCTGTTTGCAGTAGCAGGATGTTGCGTTTAATCAACTCACGGCTTAGCGTATTGATATACGAATCCGCCTGAGTCTTCGGGTTATTGCAACCGACAATGCCGCATACGCCGCGGATGCGCCCTGAGATAATGGCATCATTCAGCGGACGGAAAGAGGCACGGAAAGAACCACCGAGCATATATTTGATCGCTTCAACGCTGAACCCAGCCACCAAAGGACTCTTATCGGTCGGAACTGCCACTTTTGCCGGATCACGTTTTTTGAACAGATCCACCGCGCGCTTGAGCATGGTTTTTGCGGATTCGTAGGCCTTGTCGGCCTCAAACGGCATGTGCGTTGCGCCAATCGTTTTGGCGATGTCCGTGGTTGAAACGATTTCGGTGTGATAGTGACTCGCCACCGTCGGTAGACTGGGCATTACGCACTGTACATCCACCACCATCATCTCGACCGCACCGGTGATAATCGCCAATTCCTGCTGATGGAAGTTACCGGCTACCGGCACACCACGACGCATTAAAATTTCATTGGCTGTACAACATAGTCCGGCCAATTGAACGCCTTCGGCACCTGCGGCCTTGGCATATGCGGTGATTTCTGGGTCATTCGCCGCTTCGGCCAGCATGTCTGAAAGAGCTGGTTCATGACCATGAACAATCACATTCACCTTAGCGACATTCAGCACACCTAGATTGGCCTCACTGCGCAAAGGAGTCGGCGTACCGAATAGAATGTCCGAAACCATGGAGCCGATGCGTGCCCCACCCCAGCCATCAGCTAGCGAAGTACGAAAC
>JBBQSL010000126.1:0-10276 GCA_038213895.1 Kiritimatiellales bacterium
AAAATATTTGAGAGGAAGGCACCGGTTAAGTATTGTTTCAAGTCGCACTGAGCACTCCATATATGTTGTTTGAGGAAACCACATCATGGAGATAAAATGCTCAGTGTGCTAATTTTTACCCACAGATTCGGCGGAAGACCCCCTATGCCTCTAGCAGCGGCCATCGGGGTAGAAGGAGGTGAAGAGGTCACATGGGAACTTCTTGATCGAGATGAATTACACCTGATCAGAAAAGAAAGTTCCCCTGTGATAGCTCAGAAGCGAGCTTGATTTCTTCCGACCACATAGACGACAAACGGACGTGCTGTCCGATCAGGGGTTTTTCAGCAGAATCTAATATCCAGACCTGACCCTTACCTTGATATCCAGACCTGACCTTACCTCCTGACCCTTACCTTCCCATCATCCTGCCCAAACGGACCATTTGCCGCTCATTTTTGTTCGGTATTTAACCGGTTCCTCGCAGACCCTGCCCGCCGTGCGTTCCCGGCGAACAAGCGGATGCCCACTCGGCTTCTGTTTCTCCATCAGATCGGCGCAAATCGCATCCAGATCATAATTGAATTTCAGGGCATGTTCGTCGCGAAACTTGCGGACTTCATCTACAATCGGGTCATTCATCGATTTCTCCTAAAAATTCATCTGGCGAACAAAGTTCCGGACAGACAAGTCCCTGTGATTCAACAATCTGCCGAATTTTTGCCCTAATCACCGGATTGTTGATATGCTTAAAATTCCACGTCACAATTAAATCGACGGCGTGCACAGAGGCCACTGCAATATGAAGTGCATCTTCCGGAAACTTTTTTGGAACAGCTCCAGCCTCAATCAGGACTTCCGCCAGCTTTTTACAGGAGGCATTGATCTCTAGCTCTTTGAATCCGGTCAAAATTTGAAGCCTCCTTAACGCGGGATGATAATTCTGTATCCAACTGCTGAACAGGAGTTTTTACAAAAAAGCAGCCTTTTCTCCGTTGAAGCCCCAAGGGCTACGGGGGGATCAAACTCGGCTGGGCCGACAACGATCCGGGACGGCGCTTTTTTCCAATGATTGGAAACATCTCACCTGATTTTTCCGTAACAGTTTAGCTGGTATTTTGAGCGCGCTTGTTATCAAAAACAGCCTCCCGAACTTTTGCTGGCGTGCCTGTGAGTAAGGCACTCAGCACAGAAATCGCCGAGGCCTCTTGCAACTTGGCGGTTTGAAGAATGCTGGCGAACAGAGTGATGTTTTCTGAGCCCATTCGACTGCGCGTTCCCATTGCGGTTTTTCTGAAGATGACCAAGGGGCGAAGTGCCCGTTCGGCATGATTGTTTGTTGGGGGGCCTCCAAAGTCGATGAAGGAAAACACTTCGTTATATTCGCGCGCACCGGGGATGAGTCGTTTCCGAAGGGTCTCAGCTTTTTTTGTTTTCCAGTTAGAGGGTGGGTTTTTTGGCTTAGATTAATTTCGTATCAGTTGGCCAGAGTCTTTAGCCGATCTTGGATGCGAGCTGTGAAGTCAGCCTTGGCCTGATCGGTCAGGAATGAGCGTTTTACAAGGGCAAGAGCCAGATCCTTGCTTTCCGCGAACTGTGACACGCATCGGGCGGCGCGTCCCCCGTTCATGCCGTAGAACTCGGCCAGTTTCAAGAAGTCACCCCGCTTATAGAACGCGTTCTGCCGATAACTGTCGGTCTCGAAAGCATCGAATAAATCGAGGGCGGTGCGACCCTCGTCCGGGAAGTGCAGCGAGGTACAAATTAAGTCGTAGGCTGGCGTCAAAATATAGTCACCGAACTCGCTCGCAAATAGGGAGAAGTTTTTGAGGTGGGCATCGCCGTTTGAGAAAACGTAGTTGAATACGATCCTCGCGTACAGTTTCTCGATTTCCACGGGGTAGGCTTTGCAATACTGTTTTAGAATGCGGCCAACTTCCTCGTAGCTCCCGTCGTATTTGTAGTTTTTGTTCAGGGTTTCTTCTGTCCGGTTGGAGAGTTGGCAAAAGTCTTCTTGACCAATCTTGACTCCTGCTCGCCGGTCGAAGCGGCGGGTAATATAGGCCAGTTCCCCGTCCGCGAAAGTGATGCAGGCATTGACCGCCGTGGTAATGCCGAAAACCTGTGACGCAATCTGCATGGCAAGGTGCTCATTGGCCGGCACGTCGGTCTTGAAGCGGGGAATATCAGCCGTCGGGATCGGCTTTAGGATGTACTCGCCGTCCTTGTCTGTTGGAACAAGCGTCCCACGGACCAACTTTAGCGAAACCTTATCCTGGATTCCCGAAATGGACATATGCTCAGCAGCCATCATTCGAAACTCGACGACGTCTGTACGGTTGAACGTCAGCCGATGGGGAAACTTACGATTACCGCCAGCCAGTCTGCGCTCTGCCACAGCGCAATAGTCTTCGTGAGGAATCTCGACCAAGGTTGACATGCAATAAAACATTTACGCCTCCTGTTCCTCAACGACGGTGATGTCGCCAATGGTATCACTGTGCGCAGTCTTAAGCAGGCGCCCAAAATGGTCATTCTCGTCCAGTTTAAGTTTGCGGCACTGTGTTTCCTTGAGGATGCCCTCGGCCAGCAAGCCGTAGAAAAAGGGGAACAGAACCTTTGACGTGAAGGGATGAGTTTGCAGGGGAAGGGTCAGGCTGATTGGCCTGGCGCCAACTGAAGCCAAGTACCCAGAATTGTAGGTGAAACAGTAACCGCCGGATACCGCTTCAATATGTCCGACGAATTCTCCACGGCGATAGACATTCCCTCCTCGACTCACGGCCTACTCCTATTGTTTAATTTGAATACGAAGTTCCATACCCAAGGCGTCCAGCATTCGGTCAAGCGTCGCCACGGTAGGATTACCCTTACCGGCCTCGATATTGCTGAGAGTATGCACGGCAATCCCCGAGATCTCACTCAGCGCACGTTGGTCGATGCGGAGCGAAATACGGCGCCTCTTGATCATAGCACCAGCCTCATTTATATTCATTTGAATGAATATTAGTAAACAATATAAGGCGTGCAAGTTAAAAATAGATCTATATTCATTTTAGTGAAATTTTATATAGCAAAATTTCTTCATGCCAAGTTCGCAAACTGTTCGGTGCATATTCTGATCTGAAGATGTTCTTTTGGAGTGCGGGGACAACCAGCGAGCGGCACCGCTCGGTTTCAAGGAGATAAAATGGGTCACTTTTATCCTCGAACGGGGAAAGACGGGTTAGAATTAAGCAACACACCCTTGGAAAAATCTAAGTTATTTTTCCAAGGGTTGGACGTATGCGGGATTACTTCAATTTCGGCACATCCACCCACTTGCGTTCTTTCCAGCTTTGCATGCCGAGTTCGGCGAGCTGCACGCCTTTGGCGCCTTCCATGAGGGAGTAGTTCCACTCCGTGTCGAGTACGACGTGCTTGATGAATAGTTCCCACTGAATCTTGAAGGCGTTGTCGTATTCGATGTTGTTCGGGACATCTTCCCAGCCACCGAGAAAGTCGATCGGCTGTTTAATATCTGGATTCCAGACCGGCTTCGGCGTGTTGGCCGCGCTCTGGGTTTTGACTTCGCGCAGTCCGGCAACGGCGGAACCTTTGGTTCCATCAACGTGGACGGTGAGCAGGTCGTCGCGGCGCACGCGGGTGCACCACGAAGAGTTGAACTGAACCATGGTGCCGTCTTCGAGCAGGAACATGGCGTAGGCAGAGTCGTCAGCGGTGCAATCGAATGGCTTGCCGTCTTCGGCGCGGCGCTCGGGCAGGTCAATATTGCCGTAAGCGACGAGGCTTTTGACGGGACCGAAGACGTTGTCGATGACGTAGCGCCAGTGGCAGAACATGTCGATCATCATGCCGCCGCCGTCTTCGGCGCGGTAGTTCCAGCTCGGGCGCTGGGCAGGCTGGTCTTCGTCCATGCCGGTGAACACCCAGTAGCCAAAGTCGCCTTTGACAGAAAGAATCTTGCCGAAGAATCCGAGTTCTTTAAGCATTTTGAGTTTGCGGAAACCGGGTAGCCAGAGCTTGTCCTGTACGACGCCATTTTTGAGACCGGCATCATCAACCAGTTTGGCGAGGCGGACGGCTTCTTTGGTTTCAACGGCGGTCGGTTTTTCGCAGTAGATCGCTTTGCCAGCTTTTACCGCCTGCTCGACGAAGCCCGCGCGCTGGAGCGTGCCGGAGGCATCGAAGAAGATTTCGTAGTCGCCATATTTTCCGTCGAGCGCGCCTTGGACATCGGTGGTGTATTTATAGGCTTCGCCGCGGGCTTCTTTGCCGTATGTTGAGGCCAACTCCTTGATCGCGTGTTCGCGCCGTCCGGTCAGGATCGGGTCGGGCATGATGATGAGATCATTACCGACTTTGATGCCGCCCTGTTTGATGATGGCGGTGATGGAGCGAGCGAGGTGCTGGTTGGTACCCATGCGCCCTGTCACGCCGTTCATGATGATTCCGATTCTCTTGATTTCCATGGTGAATCTCCGATTTAGTTATTGGTTATTTGATATTGGTTATTAGTTATTAGTTATTAGTTATTTGTTATTGGTTGTATTGGAAAAGTCGAAAGTCTGAAGGTCTCATGTCAAAGGTCGGGACTTTGGACATTTGACTTTAGACATTCGACTTTGGACATTCGACTTTGGACATTTGACTTTTAGACTTTAGACTTTAGACCTTCAGACGACGGCTATTCCGCCTAAATAATGATCGGCCCTCCTGCGGGCAGTTCGGTGCATTGCGGCTGTGCGCCTGCGGGCAGGGCAGGGACATCGACGCCAGCTTTCGGTAGCGTGCCAGCCAGTTCCTGACGCCAGTGGGCGACGTCGTCTGCTGGACCGTAGCAGTAAATAAAGTGCAGCGGCTTGTCACCGATGTTAGTCATCTGATGAAATACGCCCGGCGGAATCTGAACGATCTGTCCGGCGGTCATTTCACGCCGCTCGGTGCCTAGACACATTTCGGCTTTGCCATCGAGGACGAAGTAAACTTCTTCCGATTCCTGATTGTGCCACGGAACCTGTCCGCCTTTTGGCTCAAGGGTAACATAACCCATGGCGAAGTTTTTGCACTGGACGGGTGATGCGCCGCCGACGAGGTTTTGTGTCCGCCGCCGCGCGGGATAGGTGCGGCCTTTGATTTCGTTTAAATCTCCAATAATCATTCTTATCTCCTTTCAGTCGAGTCAAAGGTCTTAAGGTCGCAGGTCTAAGGTCGGGACATTGGACTTTTAGACTTTCGACTTTCGACCGCCGCAGCGCGGCTTATATAAAAAATTTTAGATACGATTTTCCTTCTGCAATGCGCTGAACGTAGAGGGCGGCTTCGCGGACGTGGTAGTCGCCCCACATGCTCGATTCTCCGCAGGGGACTTTGCGGCCTTCGGGGATGTAGTCCCAACCATTGGGTTGGTGATAGACCGAGTGCAGTAGCAATCCCTGATGTTTCGGATTGGTGCTGAGATAGGGATCATCCAGTAGTGTTTTCATGACCGTCAGTCCGGCCTGAACATAACGGGTTCCTTTGTCGCCAAGATAATGACCCAGTCGTAGAAGGCCTTGTGCGGCGATCACAGCGGCGGACGAGTCCACCGGTTCATGCGCGTTAAATGGATCGGCCGGGCGGCTCAGATAGTCTTCGCCGAGTTTCCAGAGATTTGGTGCGCCGGTGTCCCAGTACGGAATGCCGTCCGATGCAGAGTTTTTAATGTAGAAATCACAGGTGGCTTTGGCGGCTTTCAACAATAGGCCTTCAACGGCTTTTTGTCCGCCGAATGGTTTAAGTTGAGCGGCGTCGATCGTTGCTAGGAATTCGAGCTGTTCGGTTGTGCCGAGCATGATCCAGGCGAGGCCGCGCGTCCAGGTGGTGAAGGGCGAGAAGCCCTGCTGCGAGTTCGGGCAACGGAAGCGTCCATCGTTCAGATTGAAAATGCCTTCGTGGGCGGTGCGGCCGCGCACATCATAGGCGTCGCGCCCTTCGCCGTAATAGACGACGGTTTCAACGGTAGTCTTGGCGTGCTGAATCAGCCGGTCAAGCAGGCTGATATGTACGTCGTTCTCGCCCAAGAATAGATGTCCGAGCTGATGCGAGATGGCCAGCGCGCGCAATGAGCGGATGGTGTCGGCGAAGAGCGAGTGCGGGCCGTTAAAAGAATAGATATATCCGCCAGTCGGCAGAGCAGTCCAACGGCGCGCCTGTACGGCACCCGAGGCTTTCAGTGCCAGCTCGTAAAAATTGCGTTCCCATTCGTTTTCGGGAATTCGGCCTTCGTTCATCAAGCGCAACAGATTGCCATAGGTGCTGATATTATTGAAACCGTGATCGTGTACTCCGAAGTGGGTAACGTGCGCGGCCATGTTTTCAACGACCTTCTTTTTTCCGCTTTTTAAAATTTTTTCATTACCGGTGGCATCGAACTGCAGGATTTCTGCGCCATAGAGGAATCCTTGCGTCCATTCAGTCCAGCCGCGAGCGGTGTATCGACCTTTTACGGTGAAAACTGGAGAACCTTTTGCGGTGTCGTACTCCCGGTTGATCGACTGAATTTTGCGGGCAGAGATATCCCAGAATCGTTCAATCGGGCCGAGTAGATCTTCATAGCGGATGGTAGGAATGATTTTCATCAGAACTCCTTTAATTGAAAGAATACTGCCGATAAAAATTTCTAAATCAATAAAATAATGCATAAAATATATTGCAAACGAAATATAAGCGGCGGTATGGTAGGCGCAATTAAGTGGGAGTTATCCGTGAAAGAAACCATTGAAGAGGGGACTGAGATGTACAATTTCTCCGTCTTGCGCGACCTGCGCAAACGGGACGGGTTGACCATTGCGGAACTGTCTAAAAAAAGCGGTATTTCATCGTCGGTGATTTCCAAACTGGAACGCAATCAGGCGGAAGCCGGTCTCGGTACATTGTTCCGGTTGGCTAGGGCCTTCGGGATTACGTCTGCCGAACTGCTCGCTTTAATTGAATCGCGCACCGCCCAGTGCAAACAGGAAACGGATCGGATCGCCGGAGATTTTCATTTCCGCCAGATCGAATTTGCCAACTCAAAATGTTTTTACGCCGAAGCCGTTAAAGGCGCTCAACGATCAAATCCTGACGCACACCGCGACGACTACGAAATCTGCTGGGTGCTCGACGGCGTGCTGAAGGTGGTACTGCCGTACGAAACGCATATCCTGTCGAAGGGTGACTGTCTTCAGTTTGATGCTCTGTTTGAACATACCTATGAGGCGGTTGAAGATTGCCAAATTATTATTCAGCACATTCATAAACAGAAGCGGTTTTAAACGAATGAAATTTCTACCCGCAGTCTATGAACATGCAGCCAAGCTTATCGGTAAAACACCGTGGGAGGTGTCCCGAAGCAAGGTGCTAATGGTTGCGGCGCACCAGACGGCTTTTGAATTGTACCATCATATTCCGATCGTGGTGGGCATCGACGTTTACAATCTGGAGGCCGAAGCCTACGGCGCGGAAATCATCGAGCCTGCCGGAGAAGGTATTCCTTCGTTTAAGACGCATCTTTGTAAAGACGCAGCCGGCATCCTGGATCTTTCGGAGTTTGATATCGAACAATCTGGACGCTTACGCATGGTGATTGAAGCCGCCAAAGAACTGAAAGCGTTGCTACCGGATGCGGTGGTCAAGGTTCCGGTCAGTGGGCCCTTTTCACTGGCGGCCAACCTTTGCGGGCTCGAAAATCTTCTATGCGATGCGATGACGGAACCGGAAACGGTCGTGGCGGTTTTGAAAAAGCTGACCGCCGGTCAGCTCCGGTTTTGCAAAGCGATCGCTGATGCAGAAGTTGGGATTACTTTTTTTGAGTCCGCCGCCACGCCGCCGCTGGTTCCTCCGACCATGTTCAAGGAAATGGTTCTGCCAGCGTTGCGGGAACTGCTTCAGGGCGCGGCGGAATTTCTTGGAGAACCCGTGCCGTGTATTATTGGCGGGAACACCGAGCCAATACTGGAAGACCTGCTTGCTACCGGTGCGCAGTATGTGATTTGTCCGAGCGAAACGGATCAAGCGGCGTTCATGCGAAAAATGAAACAGCACCCAGAAGTGATGGTACGGATGAATATGAACCCGGCGGTGTTTTGTTCCGGCGACTTGCTGGCGGCCTATAAAGAGGCGGATCGCGTGATGGCGTTGGCGCAAGGCCACCGGAAGGTTTGTCTGGGATCGGGCGTGCTGCCGTACGAAGCGGTTCCAGAGACGGTTTTGAATGTGATGAACTATGTCAGTAACAAGGAGATATGAGATGAGAAAAACAGCATTGATTACAGGTGCCGGTCGTGGGATCGGATTTGCCATCGCCGAAAAACTGGCGACGGAAGGCCATAATATCGTCGTGATGGATATCCACGAGGAGTCCGTGGTTGTGGACGCTATCAAGAAACTCGAAAGTCTCGGCGCAAAAGTTCTTTATTGCCGTGCTGACGTTTCGTCTGCCGCAGATCGTAAAAAGTCGCTTGAAGCCGTCAAAGAAAAGTTTGGACGGCTGGACGTATTGGTGAACAATGCGGGCGTGGCACCCAAGGTGCGCGCTGACCTGTTGGAAGCAACTGAAGAGAGCTATGAATGGGTGATGAAGATCAATCTGCAGGGCCCGTACTTCCTGACGCAGGCGGTGGCCAACTGGATGATTGAGCAGAAGAAGGCAGACAAGACCTTTAGCGGATGCATCATTAACATTGCCTCCATGTCGTCGGGCGTTGCTTCGACGGGCCGCGGCGAATACTGCATCTCCAAGGCCGGCATGAGCATGATGACTCAGCTCTACGCCGTGCGCCTCGGCGAGTTTGATATCCCGGTTTATGAAATCCGCCCAGGCATTATCAAAACGGATATGACCGCCGTCGTGACCGGAAAATATGACAAGCTCATTTTTGAAGACCATATTCTGCTGCAAAGCCGCTGGGGCCTGCCGGAAGACATCGCCAAAGTCGCAGCCATGATGGCTCGTGGCGATATCGGCTACTCCACCGGACAGATCATTACAATCGACGGCGGATTCACCGTTCCGCGCCTGTAAGAGGTGTTGCAGAATATTCTGCGAATAAAAAGCAGTTGGATGTGTCGGCAGGATTGTTAAGGAAGGGGACATATTATGGAAAAGAGTAAATTGAAAATCAAAAAAAATACCGAAATCGCGGTTACGCGTGTGCATACGCTGGTGATCGGTTCCGGCGCAGCCGGCCTGAACGCCGCCGTGCAGTTGCGTAATCAGGGTATTGAAGATGTGCTGATTGTTACGGAGGGTTTGCAGATGGGAACTTCTATCAACACCGGCAGCGACAAGCAGACTTATTATAAGACCGCGATGTGCGGAACGGATCTCGATGCGCCGCGTGCTATGGCCAAAAACTTTTTCGCCCCCGGTAGTATGCACGGCGATCTCGCATTGGTCGAAGCGGCAACCTCCGGTCGCGCGTTTTTGAATCTCGTGAATCTTGGCGTTAAATTTCCACAGGATTCCTACGGACAGTTCATTGGATACAAAACCGATCACGACCCGGCACAGCGCGGGACTTCGGTCGGTCCGTACACTTCGCGTGATATGTGCCGCGCGCTGATTGCCGAAGTGAAACGCCGTAAAATTCCGGTGCAAGAAAAGATTAATGTGGTCAGCCTGCTGACCGTTGGTGCAGGCAGCGAAAAACGAGCGGCCGGGGCGCTGGCTCTGAATGCTAAAGGCGAGTTGGTTGCGTACGCAGCCGAAAACGTGGTTTTTGCCGTCGGCGGACCGGGCGGACTTTACAAAACCAGCGTTTATCCAGTGGTTCATACCGGCGCAATCGGACTGGGTCTGATGGCTGGTGCCAGAGCGCAGGGCTTACCTGAAGCACAGTACGGATTGGCCTCGATTAAATTTCGCTGGAATGTTTCCGGCACCTACATGCAGGTAATTCCGAAGTTTGTTTCCACGGATGCCGATGGCAAGAGTGATGCCCGTGAATTTCTTGCTGATTACTTCGCCGATCTGGGCGCGATGTTCAGCATGATTTTTCTAAAAGGCTATCAGTGGCCTTTTGATTCCAAGAAGATCGTTGGTGGATCATCCATTATTGATATCTTGGTTTATATCGAGACCGCGCTCAAAGGCCGTCGCGTATTTCTTGATTACCGCGAAAATCCTGCTGGATTTAATTTCAAGGCGCTCAGCACCGAGGCCTATGGATATCTCGAAAATTCCAAAGCGTTTCAGAATACGCCGATTGAGCGTCTGAAACATATGAACCCCGGCGCGATCAGTCTCTACAAAGATCACCACATCGACATCACCAAA
>JBBQSL010000127.1:0-10212 GCA_038213895.1 Kiritimatiellales bacterium
TCGACTTCGAAGAACGCTGGACGGGTGCCTACATTTTTGAAAACGAATGGCAGAGCTTCCGCACCCGCAAAGACCGCAATCTGGAGCTCACCACCGCCAGCCACACCTACGACAAGCCCGGACGCTACATCGTCGCCGTAAAAGTCATCGACATCTTCGGCAACGACACTATGACGCTAATTCCCGTTACGGTTGGATAGGATAGACCAGTTTTCGTTTCGCTTTGCCTTTTGGAGTGCGGGTACAACCAGCGGGCGGCGATGTTCCAATGCGCGGTAAACACTTTGCCGGATGGCAAATCCATCTCAGATGTAGAACGGTTCAATACATTACGGCAGAAGGGCTTAGTTCGACTGGAAGGGGTGACCTTTCATACGCAGGCATCCGGTCTGCTGTTTCTGGGAAAAAATCCGGCATCCCGATTTCCGCAATGCCGGATTTTCGGAGATGCATTTCGAGGAACGGTTCCAGACAGTGCCCCGGAGGATCAGGCAACCCTTTCCGACCCGGCTCCGGTACTGGTCGAACAGGTTTGGGAGTTTGTTCAAAAAAACACACGGCACCCGATGCGGGTTGTCGGCTTAACCCGGATCGCGCTGGATGACTATCCTCGTGAGGCAGTTCGTGAATGTATTGTGAATGCCATTGCCCACCGGAACTACGAAGATTCCGCGCGTCAGATTCTGGTTAAACTGTTTTCTGATCGGTTGGAAATTCTGAGTCCGGGCGCACCGATGAAGCCGTTGACTCTGGCTAAAATTCGGAAAGGAAACTGCTCTCCGTGTTCCCGCAATCCGGTTCTCGGCCAATATTGGATGCTCCTTCCTATGACCTGCTCGACGGCTATTTCTGCGTCACGCTGAAGGGACCGGGTAGCGATTTGGATCGATTGAGAGTGCCGATGGGAGTGGGAACGGGCATCCCTCCGGCAGTTGAAGAGCAACTCACAGACAGACAACGGGATATCCTGACTCGTATGGCGGTTGGAGAAAGGATTTTAAGTGCCTTGTGCATGCGGCTTTACAAAATCACGCGTCAAGCAGTGACCGCTGACTTTATTAAGAAATTATTGGATTTAGGGCTTATTGAGCGAATCGGTGCGGGTCGCGCTACGCACTATGTATTGAATTCCAGCCAATAAATCGTCAAGGAAGCGTCAAGTGAAGTATAGAGAATCGTCAATCGGGGTGTCGGGTTTTGAGCATCTATCGGTAATCTATCGACGTTTTTACGGAATCTATCGACACTCCCCTGAAATCTATCGAAAGAACGGAAACCCGCCCGCGATGAAAATTTCCGATAATTGTCGGATTTTTCTTCCGAATCGTCCGATTTTGGTTGCCGGAAAACGTTTCATTTTTATTAACATTGCCGAGGGCTACGATGCCTTCTGAGTCTCGCATATTCCACACAAACCCGTTTGTGTCTCATAAACCGAAAAATGTGAGACACAACATCACAACCAATTTAAATCCAACGAGTTAAAAACAGGGGCTTCGACATGACCATCCAATTCATCAAACACAAACAAGACAAACGGGCGCACATTCCCTCGCGGGAAGAAGCAGGAACCAAGGCCGCCAACCCGAAAGTCAAAGCCGGGAAAAAAACGGCCTTGCTTCTGCCAAAACGCGGCGTACCATTTAAAGGAGATTATAAGGATATTGTTATGGTCTATATGGCAGTGAAAGATTTGAAGAAAACTCGGGAATTTCGCGAAAAGCTGGATGCCGAGGGCGAGCTGATCCTGACCAAGGATGGGCAGCCGTTTGCCATGATGATCGGAATTGATGCCGATAATGTAGAGGAATCGCTGTGCGAAGTGCGCCGAGCTCTGTTCTCCTCGGCGGTTCTGCGCGGACGGCGTAAAGCGACAGAAAATCCGCCGACTCCGGAAGAGCTGGAAGCTGAAATTGCAGCGGCACGAGCCTAATGAACGCGGTGATCGATACCAATGTGCTCGTTTCCGGCCTGCTGAATCCAAACGGTGCGCCGGGACGTATTGTGGATCAATTGCGAACGGGACAGTTGCGCCCGGTCATTGACGACCGAATTTTGGACGAATATGTCCGCGTACTGCGCCGTCCTTATTTTGAGCGTTATTTCACCCGGCTGGATCGTGAGCATCTGATCGAATACCTAACGCGCAACTCTGAATACACCATCGCAACGGTTCGATGCGAAGGTCTCCCCGATCCGCACGACGCGCCGTTTCTGGAAACCGCTTTGACCGCCGCCGTCCCGCTGGTTACTGGGAATAAAAAACATTTCCCACCGGAACTATGTAAAGAGTGCCGCATCTATTCGCCTGCTGAATTCGCCGCTCTTCTTTGATCCAACCTTCTTCTGTTTCGCTTTGCCTTTTATATAATCAGTCCACTCTCTTTTTTCAAATCAGCCGGTGTGATGATACGATTGGACTGATCACGCTGGTACTGCTGAGCCTCTTCAATCATTTTGTTCATGGCCTCTTCCATCGCCAGCGGAAATTTCGTTACAGCTTCTGCGAGTGTTTTAGCGTCGATCGCACCTTGCAGCGGAAGCGGGCCGTGCGGACTCATCAGTTGGGTATGCCCGCTAAAAACAGGGTTGCGCGAGGTGTCTTCAGAACCATCCAATTTAACTGGAACCAGCTTACGGATGCCACCGGTCTTTAGGTCGGTGTAAGATTCTTCGCGGTAGAGATTGGCGACATCCATTTGAACATCACTCAATTTTTCGGGTTGTTTGCTCATAAAAATTCCTCTTTTCGAATAACAGATCACGGATAACCAAGCCCCCGATTAAGCCACAGAAGCCCGCGTGGGGAAATCCTCTTTTCGGGTTTTATTTCAAAAACAAACCGCTTATGCTGAACAGCCCAAACAAGGAGTATCTCTATGGACAGCAAGTCCGCCGGATTCGTTGGTAAAATACAGCAGTTTCTTAACCGTGACCTATGGGATCTTGAACCAGAATCCCTTTCCAAAGTCCGCCGCTGCGGTCTCAAATTTCTGCGCGTCTGTGCGCTGGTCTTCAAAGGATTCAAGGAAGATAAGTGCCCCATTTACGCCTCATCCCTGACCTTCACCACCGTTATGGCCATGGTTCCCCTCCTCGTTATCCTTTTCGCCATCGCCAAGGGCTTCGGCTTTGAACAGGCCAGCAGTATGCTGCTACAGAAAACCGCCGATATGCCGCAGGCGTTTCAGGATGCCGTCGGCACCATCCTTAAAACAGTCGGCTCTGCCAGCGCCGGAGCCCTCGGCTCTGTCGGTGTGATTTTCTTTCTCTGGGCGGCTATCAAGATGCTCAGCAGCATTGAAGATACCTTCAATTTAGTCTGGGGCATCAAGACACCCCGTTCCTTCATCGATAAAGTTCGCAACTACATCGTCATTCTGGTCGCGACACCGATTTTGCTAATTATCGCCAACGCTGGGTTGCCGGTCATTATGGGGTTTGCGGGCAAACTGACGTGGATGGGCCCGCTACTGAAGCTAGGGTTGCCGGCCATCCCGATGCTTATCATGGCGCTCACCTTCACCCTCATCTACATCATGATGCCCAACACCAAAGTTAAATTTTCCGCCGCCTTCACCGGCGCGCTCATCAGCGCATTGATGACCATTCTCTTCCAGCTGGCCATCATAAAACTAGGCGTCCTCGCCGCGAATACCAATAAAGTGTACGGAACACTCGCCGCCATTCCTCTATTTCTCTCCTGGGTTCAAATCAGCTGGCAGATCATGCTGTTTGGCGCAGAAGTCGCCTTCTCCGTTCAGAATGCCGGAACCTATGCCCGTGAACGCCTCGCGGTCAACCCCAGCACCCGATCTAGGCTCTGCCTTGCCTTCGCGCTCATGAAACGAATCACCACCACCTTCACCTCCGGCAGCGGCCCGTTCGACACCATCGCCTACGGCACAGAAAACCGTATTCCTATCCGGCTCATCAACGATGTGATCAACATTCTGGCCCAAAACGGCTTCGTCGCCGAAGCCGCCGAAAAACAAGGTTGCTACACCCTATTGCGCGATCCGGCCGCTGTTTCCGCCCGCGTCATCGCCGAGGCGATCCTCAACGAAGGAGCCGACCCGAACAAACTCGGTATGAAAGATGATTTTCCAATGTTTGGAAAAATCACTGAGGAAAGTTTCCAAACCTTGGAAAAACAAATTCTAAAAAGTTTTTGACCGCCATGTTTTTCGACCAACGACATACTTTATTCCGCCCACCGGCAGAAGCGGACAGTCTGATCCTTCGCGTGGCGGACGGATGTCCGTGGAACGGCTGCACCTTCTGCGGAATGTATAAAGGCGTGTCGTATAAATTCCAAGGTCTGAAAAAAACCGAACAGGATTTTTCCAAAGCTTGGAAAAAATATCCGACGGCACGGCGGATCTTTCTAGCGGACGGCGATGTTATGCATCTGGATTTCCAAACCTTGGAAACGATGCTGATTTCGCTGAACGAAAAATTTGAGCAGCTCGCCCGCGTCAGCCTTTACGCCAACGGCACCTCCATTCTGGCAAAAACCGACACCGAACTGCACCGTCTGAAAGAGCTGAAACTGCACACGCTTTACCTCGGACTCGAAAGCGGCGACAACGAGACACTGCGCATCGTTAATAAACGCGAAACTGCCGAAGAAATGATTGGAGCCGGACGCCGCACGCAGGCGGCGGGATTGCGAATGTCGGTCATGGTGCTGATCGGACTCGCCGGAGAACTGCGTTCCGGCTTGCATGCTCAAGCCACGGCCGAAGCATTGAACAAAATGCAACCGCGCCTGCTCTCGGCGTTGCGGCTGGTGACGACGCCGAACACGCCACTCTATAAAAGCGGATTCAAAATGCTTACCGAATACAGCGCGGTCGCTGAACTACGCACAATGATTCAGCATCTGGAGTTGGAACAAACGGTTTTTCGCGCCGACCATTCGTCCAACATTGTTCCGCTCGAAGCACGCTTCCCGAAAGATAAAGAGCGGCTGCTCGCCCAGCTCGACACCCTGCTTACTTCGGGACACCTCGACAAAAATTATCCCGGTGCTCTTCCTTGGAGCCTGTAGAGAATTGTCTGCCTCCGGCAGATCCGCCGCAGGCGGAAAACTTGAAATGTGAAACTGGAAATTTGAGCAGTATAGTGCTAAACATGAAACTCAATGAATCGACCCAGAAACAGTTCCTTGAAATGGCGAGATTGAGCCGTGGCGTGGCGGCGGTCAGTTTCCTCGTCGGCGAAGTCTGGCTTTGCTCTGGACAGTCCAACATGCAAATGGCCCTCACTTCCTGTGAAAATACCGCCGTCGAAATTGCGGCGGCAAATCATCCTCAAATCCGTTTGTTTAATACACCGAGAGTGCCCGCCGCAGAGCCTAAGGAAGTTATTGATGCAAAATGGGCTGTCTGTACGCCCGAAACCGTAAAAACTTTTTCCGGCGTTGCCTATTATTTCGGACGCAAACTACAACAGGATCTCAAAGTTCCCGTCGGACTGCTGTTAAGTGCCTGGGGCGGAACCCGGATTGAGCCAACTCCGCCTTGTGGGTTTGAAGGCATAGACACGCTAAAAAATATTTATCAGCAGTCACAGAAACTGTCCGCACTGCCGAAGATTGATCAAAAAGCTCCCAGCGCCCTTTACAATGGCATGATCTACGCCCACGTTCCCTTCGCCATCCGCGGTGCCATCTGGTATCAGGGCGAAGCGAATCATAGTGAAGGCATGCTTTACGTTGATAAAACCAGAGCACTCCTGAACGGCTGGCGCAAACTCTGGGGCTATGAATTTCCTTTCTACTTCGTGCAAATCGCGCCCTATCAATATAAAGACGAAAATCCCACTATTCTGCCGACTTTCTGGGAAGCCGCGGCTGAAATCGTAAAAGCTATTCCGAAAACTGGCATGGCCGTTGTCAATGATTACGCCACCACCAACAATATCCACCCGCCGAACAAGGAAGGCCCCGGAACCCGTCTGGCACTGCTGGCCGAAGCGAATGACTATGGCATGAAGGTCGTCAGTACCGGACCAGTTTTCAAAACACTGGAAAAATCGAAAGGCGCATTGAAAATTATTTTTAGTTCCACCAATGGGCTCACCACCCGCGACGGAAAATCCCCGGACTGGTTTGAAGTCACCGGAAAAGACGGTGTCTTTAAGAAAACTGATGCGAAAATTAATGGCGACGCGGTAATCGTTCAGTCTAGCGAGGTTCCTGAACCTATTGCCGTCCGTTTCGCATGGCACAAAACGGCCACACCAAACCTCATGAACGGCGCCGGACTGCCTGCCGCCGCTTTCCGCGCTGGCGATCTTCCAGCTATGTCACCTGCACCAGTGGTTGTTGTCGGACCAATAGAACTTCCCCTAGAAGCAAACGGTTACCGGATCGTTTACCAGTTAAATATCCCTGAAATCGCAGGCTACGGAACGGAAGCTCCGCAGTACGCCATTGATAATAACAGCGATAAAGACACCGCGCCGTTCAGCATATTTGCTTATTATCTCGAACTGACAAAATCCCCTGCTATGGCTGCCTGCAGGTTCACAACTGGAAAGAAAAACAGACCGTGCTAGCCTTCAATCACTGGGGCGGAAATCCTAGCCCCGTCGATGTCGGCATCGGAAACGCCCCCGCCAGACCGCTGGATTGGACCTTTAGCAAAAATGCGGCAGACTACACCGTCCGGAGGCTGACCGTACTGGTCAAATAACAAAATTTACTTTTTGACCTGCTCGATGGCATTTCGCACCGCAGACATAATCGCGTCGGACGTGATGGTGGCACCCGTAACGGCATCCACCTGAGCACTATTTTTCGAGATAATCCGCGATGGAATAGTGGTTAATGCCGAGCGCGGACGGCTTTCTCGCTGGCCAGTAACTTCAACTTTTTCAATGGCACCATCCTTAATAGTTACCGCGACCCGCACCAGCCCCTTGTAACCATATGATTCCCCTGCAAAAACTCCGTCTTTGAGCGTTTCAGCTGTATCCGCTCTGGACGCCAAAGTCAGTAAAAGAACCACAACACCTGCTATAATCGTACGCATAACTTTTCTCTTATCTAATTTAAATTCTGATCAGTAAAAGTTCCGCTGAATCAAAATTATTCGTAATAGAGTACTTCGGTTACATTAAAAAAAGCCCGAGGGTTTTCTTGCACAATACCGGTCACATACATCCCCGACCAGTTTACAGGTGAAGGTTGATTCAATAAAACCAATAGATCAATCCATCCAGATCCAGAGTCGACCTTGTCCGAGGCATAAACCCAATACAGGCAATTCGCATGCTCCTGCCAATCGAGGATCCAAAATGATTCTGATTTATACAAATTGCAACCGGCTGGCCTTACGAGAGGCAGAGAGGGAACAGCCGCATCCAGGTTAAATGCCTGTGCGGCGATTCCGTTGCAGGTGATAAACACATTCGTAATGGTTACGTCCGCCAGCGGGCGGTCATCGGCATCCGTCGCCACCGCGTCAATATTGGAAACAACGCCCATCCCTTCCACGACGCGACCAAATACCGAATGCACGTTATCCAGTCCCGGCTTATTGGTGACCGTGATAAAAAACTGCCCGCCGTTACTGTCGAATCCCGAATTGGCCATCGAAACCGTACCGGGCCGGTCATGCCGTAACGATGAATCGAATTCATCTTCGAAGGTGTAACCCGGCCCATCTGTTCCATCGCCTTGCGGCGAACCGCCCTGAATCATGAAGCCACTAATGACCCGATGAAAAATAATGCCGTTATAATACGGCTTGTTCGAAATGAAGCCTGTACGCGGATCGATCCATGGACGGCTGCCTTCCGCCAAACTCACGAAGTTGGCGACGGTGCGCGGAGCGTTGGTATAGTACAACTCGAAGCAGACATCGCCCATCGTCGTCTGCATCGTGGCATACAACCCGTTACGGGACGGCGCAGCCACCGCAATGCTGCACATCAGTAAAAATCCTAAAATTAGCTTTTTCACGATCTTCGCCCCCCATGTTGCAAAAATGATTCTGTTACTCCCGGCGGTCTAATTTTTGAGTTCTCTGCGATCTTTCGTGGCCAAACAACTACACGTCGCAGATGTCGCACTGGTGCTTGAGCACGGCACCATTGCTGGCGTTGGTGGCCAACGAGGCGTAGCGCGCGAGCCAGCCCGTAGTGTAACGCGGTGCCGGTTTTTTCCACGATTTTTTACGCTCGGCAAATTCCTGGTCGGAAACTTCGGCGTGCAGTTTGCGGTTCGGAATATCAATTTCAATGAGGTCGCCGGTCTTGAGCAATCCGATCAGTCCGCCTTCCGCCGCTTCAGGCGAGATGTGGCCGATGCACGCGCCGCGCGTTCCACCGCTAAAGCGTCCGTCGGTGATGAGCGCAACTTTGTCGCCAAGTCCCTGACCCATGATGTAGCTGGTGGGCGCGAGCATTTCCTGCATACCGGGTCCGCCTTTCGGCCCTTCGTAACGAATGACGACGACGTCGCCTGCTTTAACTTTTCCGCCAAGAATTCCTTCGCAGGCTTCTTCTTGCGATTCGAAGATAACCGCCGGACCTTTGTGAACGAGCATTTTCGGATCAACACCGGCACTCTTCACGACCGAGCCTTCGGCCGCAATATTGCCGCGCAGAATAGCGAGTCCGCCTTCTTTGCTGTAGGCGTTTTCGACTTTATGAATGCACTTTTCGTTTTTACTGACGGCACCGGCGATATTCTGGCCGAGCGTTTTGCCGGTGACGGTCGGGCAGTCAAGTTTGAGCAGTCCTTTGATCTGGCCGATTTCACCAAGAATGGCGCTGATGCCGCCAGCGTCACGTACGTCTTCGATATGAAAACTCGACGACGGAGAAACCTTACAAATATTCGGCGTGGTTTTGGAAAGTTTGTTGATGCGTTCAAGGTCGTAGTCGATGCCCGCTTCGTTGGCAACGGCCAGCGTATGCAACACGGTGTTGGTGCTGCCGCCCATCGCCATATCGAGCACGAAGGCGTTGTCGATAGAATCACGGGTGATGATCTCGCGCGGTTTGGGGCCGTTGGCTTTGGCCATCGCAACGGCGCGGTGCGCGGCTTCTTTCCAAAGCTCATGACGGGCAGGTTCAATCGCCAGCAACGTGCCGTTACCGGGCAGAGCCATACCGATTGCTTCGCACAGACAGTTCATGGAATTGGCGGTGAACATGCCGGAGCAGGATCCCGCGCCGGGACACGCCGCGCATTCGAGCTTGAGCAACTCTTCTTCGCTCATTTTGCCGGCCTTGCACTGCGCGACGCCTTCGAAAACGCTGATCAAGTCAACGACGCGTCCGTCTTCCAGCCGTCCAGCGGCCATCGGGCCGCCGCTGGCGAAGACGGTTGGAATATTGCAACGAACGGCGCCCATCAGCATTCCGGGAACAATCTTGTCGCAGTTAGGGATACAAATCATCGCGTCGAACGCGTGCGCCTGAACCATCGTCTCGACGCTATCGGCGATCAGCTCGCGACTCGGTAGGGAAAACTTCATCCCTTCATGGCCCATGGCGATGCCGTCGCAAACACCGATCACGTTAAACTCGCGCGGCGTTCCTCCCGCTTCGCGGACGGCTTCGCAAATCAAACGTCCGACCTGATTCAGGTGAACGTGCCCGGGAATCACTTCGTTGAAGGAATTGCAAACGGCGATAAACGGCTTCTTGATATCCGCGTCGGTCAAGCCGGTGGCGTGCATCAGACTACGGTGGGGTGCGCGTTCCATTCCTTTTTTTACTCTGTCGCTATTCATAAAATCTCCTTTTTTATCTGTTGAAAAAACGGAAAGCATCATAGCGGGCTGACCGCTCCGGGAAAACGAAATTCCGAATCGGTTTCAGGGAGATTTTTTTACAAAATCATTGATAACAAAATCATGGGGAAACCAAAAAAAAAGTGTCAAAAAAGGTGTCAAAAAAGGTGTCAGTGTAGAATTTTGAAAAAAAAGGTGTCAGTGTAGAATTTTGAAAAAGGTGTCAGTGTAGAATTTTGTAATTTTCAGTCTTGAATCATCGAAAAAAGGTGTCAGTGTAGAATTTTGTAATTTTCAGTCTTGAATCATCGGGGTTGGCGCAGCAATTCTCAATATGGCGTTGGACGGGCGGTTGCTGAGGCGGGCGGAGGATTTGTCCACGGCTCTATCCGGATTCGTACGGGCCGATTTCGAGGCCGCGCATCATGAAGTCGAACAGTTCGGGCAGGTTGCCGAAGCA
>JBBQSL010000128.1:0-10155 GCA_038213895.1 Kiritimatiellales bacterium
GCACTGTTTCGGCATCCGGTCGCTGTTTCAAAATCAATCGCTGTAAAATTCATAAAACCTTTTTACCACAGAGAACCTAGCGCGGCAAAGCCGCAACCAAGAGTTCTGACAAAATCATGGCCGACAAAATCATTTCCAACAGCCGGATATGGGAGAATTTATTATGATTTGAACCACTTCGTTATTTCCATTCGGAAATTATCCGGCGCTTCGCTTGGGGCCGCCAATTATTTTGTCAAAATCTCCCAGTCGAAAAACGTGCAGAAAAAACAAGAAAATGACGGATAGTAGTTCGGAGATGCAAAGAACTTTACGGCTCTGTTTCCAAACCTTGGAAAATTTGTCTTACAGCGGCACAGGTCGTCAGTTTTTTAGCAATCAAATGAAGAGCTTTGGTCAGAATAATTATGGTCAGAATAATGGGGAAAATTGGACTACGCCGAATTATACCAGTTGCGCATGATATTCGGTCTTTATTGATATGAGAACACCCAGAGGTGCTTTTGGAGTGCGGGGACAACCAGCGGGCGGCACCGCTCTGTGTCAAGGGGATAAGCAACGCGCAGCCCCGCGCAACCTTGAAGAATCAGCAAAGCTTTCCCGGACGCTTGACGAATTGCCGGAGCGGGACTACTTTTGGTTCCGTAACGCAAAAGTATTCATTTTAAATATGAAACCAAAAGTTTATATCGAAACGACAATTCCCAGCTATCTTGCTGCGTGCCCCAGCCGAGATTTAGTCGTTGCCGGAAATCAGGAACTTACCCGTGAGTGGTGGGATGAACGCCGAGACGTGTTTGATCTGTATATTTCGCAGTTCGTACTGGATGAGGCAGGTTGCGGTGATCAGAAAGCGGTGCGTCGTCGGCTGGATATTCTGGCAGGACTAAGTGAGATTAGAATCACCGAAGAGGCCAGCGATCTGGCTGAAAAACTGATTCGCGAAGGCATTATTCCGCAGAAGGCGGCGGCGGATGCGGCGCATATCGCGGTTGCCGCAGTGAATGAGATGGATTATCTGCTGACGTGGAACTGCAAACACATCGCCAATGCCGAGATCATGAAGAGAATCTATCGTATGTGTGAAACCGAAGGATTTAACTGTCCGGTGATTTGTACACCGGCGGAGTTGATGGGAGGAGACAGAAATGAAAACTGATCCGATTGTGGAAGAGGTGCGGAACACGCGCCGGAAACTGGCTGAAAAATTTCAGTTTGATGTCAAAAAAATATTTGCTGATGCCAAATCGCGCGAAGCCGTATCCGGCCATCCGCTGGTCTCCTTTGTTGCCCACACAGCATAAAATGTTCGATTGGTTGAACGCGCTCGCTCTACTGTGAAGAACCGGGAGAATCATACGGAACCAAGTCTGGGTGCAGTAAATAATGTGGGCTCGAATCTTTGACGCTGAGCACAAATGAGGAGCTGTTTTACCGAACTTGAAAATGACTAAACAATAGGACTGATGCACAGGCGATGCTCACCGCGTTTTCCAATAAATGGAAGATTTTTTGACCGGATAACAGGATTAACAGGCTGGGAGTGTTTTCAGCCGTAGGCTGATCCTCCGCAGGAGGAAGCCACGAGAGAACGCAAGGAACCTCTGACCTTTGATCTCTGACTTCAGATTGTCCTGACCTCAGATGTCTGCCCTCAGACTCCCATACGCCCATACACACTCACTTCACCACGCAGTCGCGCGCCGTTTCATTCCTTCTGATGATTGACAAATTTTATGCGTTATATATTTTCTACGACTTGTAAGAGACGACCTGTAAGAGCTTATATTGAAACTATCGAAGAAGGATTTACAGCATGGCAAAATGTTTGATTTGCGGAGACAAAAAAGGGAAACGTAACTGTCATCGCGAAGAGGGCGATGTGTGCAGTGTGTGTTGCGGGGAGAATCGGGTTGAAAAACTCTGTGTGCCGTGTGAGTTCTTTAAATCAGACAAGCAACAACGGCGCTATAATCAGATGGTGAAATACGGCCTGAATGAAATGAGTTCAAACTTTGATCTGCAATCTATAGCCCATGATATAGAGGGTGTTCTCTGCAATTGGGATAAAGAAACGGATGGTAATTTAAATGATATGTTGGCCATAAGAACCTTTTACCATTTCTTTGATATTTTTGTCTTTGGAGACAAGCCAACCACCATTCCCGCGGAGGATATCCGGCGGGGCGTTGACCTATTGAGCGAAAGGCTCAACTATCTATTTGATTGTTTTTCTATCGAACAAGTTTTGATGGTGCTGGGAAGTGTTCACTTTGTAGCTCAACGCCGGTCAAACGGAAAACGAGCCTATCTCGACTTTATCGGTCAATACGTGGGTCTCAGTCCTGCTCCCGGTATGCGAGTGATTCCCAATGGCCTTTGATGCTTACAGATTAGAAATCCAGCCCGTGATTTGTAGCAAAAAGGATGGGTGTCGCCAGAGAAAGGAGAGCCTACGTCCCTGATTGCCGATGGAAATTCGGATTAATATTCATTTAAATCAATAGGTTGTGACTGTTTTTAAAAGGTCCTGTATAAAATTGGGAGTTAAATACTTTCTGGTTGTGAGACGTTACTTTCCATGCTTACATGCCTCTTTAAACGGAGGGTTTCACATGAATCGATTTAAACGTCTAATGGTGTTTGCATGGTTATCACTGTTTTGCGGAACGGTTTTTGCCCAGATCACGATTTCTACGAGCTCGTTGCCCTCCGGAATGGAGACAGTTCCTTATAGTGTGCAATTGCAGGCGACAAACGGGGTGCCGCCATATGCATGGAGTATTCCATCGGATTATACCGAACAATCGCAGCCCAATTCATTCACTGGCACCGTTGGCGTTGCTAAAGGATGGCATGCGGATGATAACAGCTGGAAAGTTACTCTTCCCTTTGAGTTTCCGTTGTTTGGAAAAGCCAGAACCAATCTTTATGTTAACAGCAATGGAACCCTGACGTTTGATGGTTTTTTTTCTCAGTTCTGGGTGGATATGAATACCTTTAAACAGCAAGAGATGATTGCCCCGCTATTGGCTGATCTTTCAACCTATTCGCCTGACGATATCTATGTGGAAACCTCTTCGAATACCGTAACCGTTCGTTGGGATGGACACTATACAGCAGGCGGGGCCGTGAACTTTTCGGCCACCCTGTCAAAAAACGGACAAATTGTTCTGAAATATGGTTCAGGAAATGTGAATGGCGGTATGATCGGTATTTCTGCCGGCGATGGAACGAACTATTTGATCAGTGCCAAAAGTGAATCCGGGAGTATGGCGAGCGCATCCGATATCGTTTTCAAACCCGTTGGCGGACTGCCGGATCAACTTTTTTTCACAAGTATGGGTTATATTTCAGGAACACCTGTTCTTCCCGGTACCAGTACCGTCACGGTGATGGTCAAAGATTCCGTTGGGGCAACGACCAATCGGGTGTTGGAAATTGTGATTGAATCGAAGCCGCTTGAAATCACCACAACCTCCATGCCGTCCGGCATGGAGATGGTTCCGTATCACAAGCAACTGGAGGCTACGAATGGGGTGGCGCCGTACACGTGGAGTGTTCCGTCGCAGGTAGTTGCTTGGGGTTTTGAAGGCTATGGCTACGAGGGATCCGGAAACCTCTGCGATGTGCCGGCTGGATTGAGCGATGTGATTGCGGTTGATGGAGGTTATGCCTTCAGCGTTGCATTGAAGTCGGATGGAACGGTTGTTGGATGGGGAGAATCTTACAGGCTCCCTCCTGCTGGACTTGCGAATGTCACGGCGATCGCGGCGGGAGACAATTTTGGATTGGCTTTGAAAAATGACGGGTCAGTGACCGCCTGGGGTGATAGCTATTACACGAGTGGAGCAAGTGATGTCACGGATGCGATAGCGGTCGCTGCAGGGAGTTATCATTATTTAGCTCTAAAACCGGATGGAACTGTCGTTGCAGGAGGTGCGAATTGGAATGGACAATGTGATGTCCCGGCGGGTTTGAGCAACGTCGTTGCGCTGGCGGCCGGAAATTCTCACAGTTTGGCCTTGAAATCAGATGGGACCGTCGTCGGGTGGGGGCAGAGCTACTCCGTTCCCACGGGTTGGAGTGATGTGATCGCGATCGCCTCTGGCGGATCGCAAAGTCTCGCCTTGAAGTCGGATGGAACGGTTGTTGGCTGGGGCGGAGGGTATTCTGTCCCAACAGGGTTAAGTAATGTCTTAGCGATTGCCTGCGGATATAATCACAGCCTCGCGCTGAAATCAGATGGCACTGTTGTTGCCTGGGGATGGGATCAATATGGCGACACCATTATTCCGGCAGGTCTAACCAATGTCGTGGCCATTGGCGCGGGGCCGTATCATAGCATGGCGATTTTATCTGATTCATCCGTGTTACCAAAAGGGCTGACGTGTAACGCCAGCGGAGTGGTTTCCGGCACTCCTATTTTAGCGGGAACGAATCAGGTAACGTTTGTGGTGGAAGATGCTTTAGGAGTCACCACAAACAAAGAGATGGAGATGGTGATTGCTCCAAACCCGAACCTGCGTCCGATGGTTGATGCGACCGGTCCGTCTACGGGCACGGTTCAGATGACGGAGCCGTCCAACGCGACCTTCAATGTGGTGGCACACGATCCGGAATCTTCTCCTTTGAGCTATCAATGGACATGGGACGGGGCGGTGGTCGGTTCCAATTCAAAAACCTATACCCATATTGGGCGGTGGGGAGATGCCGGAGTGCATCAGCTTCGCTGTTATATTTCGGATGCTCTGTGGTTGAATAGCGTCTATGCGCAGTGGGATGTGCGGATCGCCGATGTGCCGATTGAAATCAAAACAACCTCCATGCCGTCCGGCATGGAGATGGTGCCATACAGCAAGCAGTTGACCGCCGCCTACGGAAAAGAACCCTATTCGTGGAGCGCAAGGCCGCAGGTGGTTGCTTGGGGTTTTGAAGGCTATGGCTACGAGGGATCCGGAAACCCCTGCGATGTGCCGGCTGGATTGCGCGATGTGGTTGCCGTCGATGGTGGCCAGTCTTTCAGCGTTGCATTGAAGTCGGATGGAACGGTTGTTGGATGGGGAGAATCTTACAGGCTCCCACCCTCTGGACTTGCGAATGTCAAGGCGATCGCGGCCGGAGACTATTTTGGATTGGCTTTGAAAAATGACGGCACAGTGACTGCATGGGGGGACCACTATACCGCATGGGCAGACGATGTAACGGATGCGATAGCGGTCGCCGCAGGAGGTTCTCATTATCTAGTGCTTCGATCCGATGGGACCGTTATCGCGCGAGGTGAAAATTGGAACGGACAATGTGATGTCCCAGAGGGCTTGAGTAACGTCGTTGCTCTGGCTGCAGGGTACTCTCACTGTCTTGCGTTGAAATCGGACGGGACGGTTGTCGGGTGGGGCGACAGTTCTTCTGTTCCGACTGGATGGAGCAACATCACGGCAATTGCAGCTGGATATTATTGTAGTCTGGGTTTGAAAACCGATGGAACCGTTGTGGCGCGAGGTGGAAATTGGAATGGACAATGCAATATCCCTGAGGGCTTGAGCAACGTCGTTGCGCTGGTGACAGGTGGCAATCACAGTCTTGCCCTGAAGTCAGATGGATCCGTTGTTGCGTGGGGATCGAATAATTATGGCGAAACAATTGTTCCGGCAGGGTTGGGCAAAGTGAAGGCTATTGGTGCCGGTCAATCTCACAGCCTGGTCGTTTTATCAGACTCCTCCGTACTGCCGAAAGGGCTGATTTGTAACACCAGCGGAGTTGTTTCAGGAACGCCGACACAGGCAGGAACCAATCATGTGACGTTCTTGGTCGTGGATGCCCAAGGATATGCCACGAATAAGATATTTGAGATCACCATTGCGCCGAATTCCAATTTACGGCCCGTTGTTGATACGACGCACCCTCTGGCAGGATTGTTCCGTATGCAACAGCCAAGTAATGCGACCTTTAATGTGGCGGCGCACGATCCGGAATCTTCGCCTCTGAGCTATCAATGGACATGGGATGGTATCATGGTCGGTTCCAATTCAAAAACCTATACCCATATCGGTCAATGGGGGGACGCCGGATCCCATACGCTTCGATGCTATGTATCGGACGACCTCTGGACAAATGTGGTCTATGCACAGTGGAATGTTGTGATTGAGCAGGGGCCACCCTCTATGCTGATGGGTATCGTTCGTGGCGATGGTCTCGTTATTGCAGATGCCTTTGTTGAGTTGCGGGATGCGGCTGGCGAAAGTGCGTACATTTCGTTTACAGGCCCAGATGGAGTCTATTCGATTCCCGAAATTCGCCCCGGATCGTACACCATCAAGGTGGGTGCGGAGGGTTTTGCCGATGAGTGGTATGATAATGTGACGCAGCAAACCAAGGCCTCGTCGTATATGATTTCAGGGAATACTGTCATCGGAGGGTTTAATTTTGATCTGCTTGCCGGGCAAAGCCCCGCCTTGGTAGAGATTACCTCAGATCCTCCCGGCGCAACCGTCTATTTGGATTATCAACTGACCACGAATGTCACCCCCGTAGTGATGAATATCGGGGAGGCGGTGATGGCAACCGGCTCTCACGCTATATCACTGGCGGGTTCGCATACGACACTGCTTGCCGGTTCGCATACGACACTGCTTGCCCCGCGCACAATCTCTGTCAAAAAGAATGGGAGTCCATATCCCGCACCGCTCAAGATTTTTCCGGCCGAAGCAGAATGCGTCTCCGCGCATTTTGACATGGTTTCCAATCAGGTTGGATCGATTACCATCTCAACCGTCCCCTCCGGCGCCGAAGTTTTTGTCGATTACGCTGATCAGGCGGTCGGAGTTTCCCCCATAACCGTTGGAAATCTGGCCGCAGGATCTTCTGTACATACGATTCTGATTCGCAAAGAGGGGTATTTGAGGCCGGCACCGCTCGAAGTTTCCGCGTTGACCACAACAAATTCGGTGGAGTATGTCC
Organism: Kiritimatiellales bacterium; assembly: GCA_038213895.1. Classification (GTDB taxonomy): domain Bacteria; phylum Verrucomicrobiota; class Kiritimatiellia; order Kiritimatiellales; family Tichowtungiaceae; genus Tichowtungia. The sequence goes on from JBBQSL010000128.1 coordinate 6,961, forward strand.
TTACGGCGGGTTCCGGCGGTCTGACGACAACTGTGAAAAGCTTCCCGTCCGGTGCAACCGTTTATATTGACTATCTTCCGACAACCAATGTCACCGATTGCATGGTCGGTGGAATGGACTGGGCATCCCATGTATACGGACTGACGGAACATACCACGATGATTCGAAAGAAGGGTTATTTGCCTGCGGCACCTCGGTATTTAGAAGAAACCAATATGATCCACCTCGTTGTCAATGCAGAGGTTGTTTTGGATGAGGATGGCGACGGGCTTCCCGACCAGTGGGAAGACTCCTATCGATTACGCGAGCTGGCGCCGGGACAAAATGGTGCAAATGATGACCCGGACCACGACGGATCATCCAATCGAGCGGAGTGGATCGCCGGCACGAATCCGTTAAAGTTGGATACCGATAATGATGGGTTGAACGATGGAAGAGAAGGTGCGTATAAAACCGACCCGTTGAAGGCGGACACTGATGGCGACGGGTTGAGCGATGGCGAGGAAGTGAATAAGTATGGAACCGACCCGTTGAAGGTGGACACCGATGGCGACGGGTATGAAGATGGCAACGAAATTCAACACGGGTCTGATCCGCTCAATCCGAACTCTGTCCCGAAAAAGCCTAAAGCCATGCCGTGGTTGAATCTCCTTTTGGATTAGAGCTACATATCGCAGGCGTTGTGCCTGCCCTTCATTGAAAAATTGGAGCAAGTGTACCGCCTACTTAAAGGTGAGCGTCTCGTAGGCGACCCTATGGTCGTTCTTGAGCCGTAAAAAAAGTTGCCAAGTACGAACCATGCAAACCCCATCGTTAAAAGATCGGCAGGCACCGCCCGCGCTTCCATTTGGCTTGAAAAGGCGAAGTTTGTTCGGTGAAAACAGTATTGGCATCTTGATTGCTGTTTTTATTGCTGCGGTGATATGGATACATGTCCCTGCGTCCTACTTTGCCCTGAATTATTTTGATCTGCCCAAGCGTCTCCTTTGGTCTGGACTGGCGGTGTGGCTTTCTCTGCTGACCATCCGCAACCGGCACTTTATTCATGGAGGTGTCGGTATCAGCACGATCGCGTGTGTGGCATGGATTGTCGGGCGCAGCATCGTCCGAACGCACCCGGATATTGAATTGGAAGTTCTTGCCTCGTGGATTCTTCCGGGGCTCCTGTTTTTCGCAGGGCTGTCGATTGACCGTGATAAAGCGATGAAGCCGATCGCATGGGCTTTACTGCTATCCGGGGTTTTCCAGAGTTTGATCATGTGTCTCCAATATTTGGGTAAAGACCCTTTTTTCCCTGAAACGACCGCCGCGTTCACTCGGCTTCCCCATCGAATGATCGGAACCATCGGTAATCAGAATCAAGCCGCCGATGTTGTGGTTATTAGCTGTGTGGCGCTGTTCTATCTCATTCGCCAAAGAGGCGTTCGATTGATTCTCATGCTGGGTGCTCTGGCTGTGGTCACCTTAACCGCCTGTCGGGGGGCCATACTGGCTCTGCTCGGGGCAATCGGCCTGTCCGAATTTGTTTTTCCAATGCTGTGCGGCCAACGAACTCGCCGGTGGTTTTTACGACTAATTATTTCCGGCTCAATTCTTCTGGCGATTACCATCTCGTTAATTTTTATCTTCCCACAAACCAGAACTCGATTTTTAAGCCCGGCGCAAACGCTCGTTTCAAGATCCATCATGACAAAAGTGGCGCGGAGTATGTGGATGGAAAAGCCCGTTATCGGGTGGGGGGCTGGCCAGTATGCATTTCAATATCTTGACCGGCTGGAGGAAGTCGCTCCGGACATGAAAAGCTATGAGGATAAGGCCCGAATTAAATATGTTCGCGAAGCCCACAACGACTGGCTCCAATTTGCGTCCGAGTTTGGAATGGTGGGCCTGACCTTGGTATTTTGCCTTTTTCTCTTCATCCTCCATGCTTTGTGGCAAATGAAGAACAGTGCCCCTACAGCCGTTGCCGCCTGCCTTTTTATCATCAGCTATATCGCACTAAACGGATTGGTCGCATTTCCCGTTCAGGAGGCCGCGGCAGGGCCAATGGCGGCGCTGCTTCTCGGCATCATGTTGCCGTCCGGAAAAGCCCGGTCATCGGGTATGAGGGCGGCAAAAACTTCATGGCTTCTACTTTTTCTGGCCATCGGTGTGCTGGCGTGGAATGGCACAGAGGCCTGTTTTAACATTCTTGTGCCGCTTCGGTTACAACAGGGTAAGATTGAGGAGCTGCGCCAGAAAACTCCGACCTTTTTTCATAAACATCATGCGCTAATTGGCGCGTCATTGGCGGTTAACACCTCGTATAACGAGGCCGTTAAAGAATTAGAGCTGGCTTATCAGGGCTATCGAGATCCTGTTCTCTACAATAATCTCGGAAATGTTTATTCCAGACTCGGACGCTGGGACGATGCCGTTGTCATTTATACAAAATGGGCGAATTGCGGCATTAACTACGTTGAGGCATTAAAAAATCTATCCATTGCGCATGAACATGCCGGAGACATTCTCACTGCGGCACGCATCGGCGAAAAACAAATTCGCTTTATCGACTGTGATGATGAAGGGCCCATCCACCGTGTTGTGGCTCTCTATCTTCAGGCTGGGTATGCACCAGAGGCCTGGCGGTTGTTAACTTGGTATGAGTCTCACGAAATCATTCTCCCGAACAGCGGATCCGCTGAATATGATAATCTGGCCGGAGCTGTTCTCCTGAATATCGGGGATCGCATGGCGGCGAAAGATCGGTTTCTATCTGCCCTGGAAAAGAAACCGGGGCTGGTTAGTGCTCGGATGAATTTAGAGAAACTATCGAATGATCGATAATCCTGAGAATAGAAGAGAAGGGTCCGCCTAAATCGTCATTTTGTGATTTCTTGTATTTTTCGCGTTCTTTGGCGTCCTTTCGCGGTCAAAATGAAGTTGGTTTCCCAAAGGTTGGAAGAGCAGGCAGGATGCCCGCGGTACGTACCGCAGACTTCCAGCCCGCTTCTGGGGAACGACTATGCCTTTTCTGATTTTGCTCTAAAAACCTGCTCAGAGTACGCGTTCCACCAAACATTGGATTGCACAAAACGGGTAGAACGGGCAGGGTTTAAGCATGGAAAAAAGTTTCGGTTGTTACGGGATAGTTTTAGCGGCATTGCTGTCTATTTCGGTACAGGCGGCTCCCGTCAGTTTTATCGACGCCAAGCA
>JBBQSL010000129.1:0-10017 GCA_038213895.1 Kiritimatiellales bacterium
ATTTCAAACACCAATAGCCCATCCGGTGCCAGTGCATTGCCGAGCAGACCCAGTAGCTTCAACAAATCAGTTTCATCGTAGGGCGGATCGGCAAAAATCAGATCAAACTCAAACGAGCCTGCGGCTCGTTTGAGAAAATCATAAACGTCCGCCTGAACCGCTTGCCAGCTCCCAAGACAGGCTGAGCCTGCACCCGCTTGTTCTTCCAAACCTTGGAAAGAATCATCGGACTTGCGTCGCGAAGCGCTGAAATCCGGCCTCGCCGGTTCCAAGGATTGGAAGTTTTCCTGCAGGATATTCCAATGCTTGGAAACTTTTTCTACGGCCGTCACGCTCGCCGCCCCGCGGCTCCACGCTTCCAGCCCAAAGCTACCCGACCCAGCGAACAGATCGAGCACCCGCGACCCCGGAATCCGCGCCGCTAGCGACGAAAAGACCGCCTCGCGCGCCTGCTCCATCGTCGGACGCATCCCATCCGCCGGAACCTTGAAGGTTCGGCTCCTTAAAATTCCGCTATTTATTCGCATGAGTGCGGACTATACGCAGAGCCATCAACCGCCGCCACAGAAAAAAGCCGCCCCGGACTCCGGAGCGGCTTTAATCTAAAAAATCCGGCAATTACCGGCGCAAGGCTTTTTTGCGCTTGCAAAATACGTGTGTTTTCATGAACTATACGTGTGTTGTGAAAACTAAATTGACTGTCACGATGGACGAGGAACTGATCCCGACGGCGAAAAGCTATGCCAAAGAGCACAACCGCTCCCTGTCCGGCTTAAGTGAGGAAGCCCTCCGTCAACTAACCCAAAAACCGGAATAAACCTTCTCCGAGCAATGGCGCGGAAAATTCACCGTGCAAAGGCAAGCTACTGATCGATTCAACTATCTCGCTGAAAAGTACGACTTATGAAGATACTGATTGCTACGCGAAACTTGCGTGACTACGCAAAATCCCCTGTTAACGCCCTCGCCCTAAAAGACATCCTAACCCGGATTTAAATGAAAGAAACACGCAACCAACTCAAAAAGGCCAAACGAATCGTCGTCAAGGTCGGCAGTCGCGTGCTGGTGGACTCCACCGGCAAGCCCGATCATGAACGCATTCATACGCTGGTTGCCGACATCGCTCAGGCGCATGACCGTGGACTGGAAATGATTCTCGTCTCATCTGGAGCCATCGCAGCTGGCATCGAGGCGCTCGGTATGACCAAACGCCCCACCGCCCTGCCCGATCTTCAAATGGCCGCCGCCGTCGGACAAACCCGCCTGATGAGCCTCTACAGCCACCTCTTCGGACAGAAGCACATCAAAGTCGGCCAGATTCTGCTGACTAACGACATTTTTCAAGCTGAAGAGCGCCGCGCCAACGCGCAGAACACGCTCCTGAATTTGATCAAACACCGCATCGTACCCGTCATCAACGAAAACGACACCGTCGCCACCGAAGAAATAAAATTCGGCGACAACGACCTGCTCGCCGCGCTCGTTTCGATTCTGATCGAAGCCGACGCCTTGATCTTACTTTCGACCACCGACGGCCTTAAAGACGACGCCGGACAGCGCGTTCCTTTTGTCGAAGAAGTCTCGGATGACATCCTCGCGCTCGATAAAGGCAAAAACGGCGAGCTTTCCACTGGTGGAATGAAATCTAAACTCATGTCCGCCGGAAAAGCGGCGGCGGCAAATATTCCTGTCGTCATCGCCGACGGCCGAACCAATGGCATTATTCAAATCGTTCTGAACGGAGCCGACACCGGCACATTAATTACCCACGGCCAACGCAGATAAATTTGTTGTTTTAAATCCGAGCTTAGTTTTGTACATTACTTTCCAGTTAATGAAGAAACCTACCAAAAGCCGAGTCCTATGAAAAGAGATGTTGTTCAAACTAGGAATCCACGTAGCGGACACTATGTGAAAATCGACAGATCTGGGGGTAAAATCGTTTCTCACAAATCGAGTCCAGGTCCCTACAAGGGAATCCCCGTCCTCAGAACCCATGACAAATGATTCGGTATTCTCCAATCGACGGTGATGTCTTACCGCGTAAAATTACGTACAGGCCTAGGCATTGTTTTCTCATGACAAAACTGGGGAAACCTTTACCTGATGATATCCAACGAATGCGTCGGACATTCGAACGATACGCAGAACAACATAAGATTAATATTATTGATGCAAATAGCGTCACTACAGGAAAAGATTTTCTTCTGAAGATATGCGACTTGATAGCGTCCGTACCTTTGGGGGTTGCCATCATATCTGAAGAACTTCCCATACCAACGATGTGTAACATTTATTACGAACTTGGCTTGTTGCAGGCTCTTGGAAAAGAAACGCTTATTATCAAATCAAAGAATTGTCCTATTCCATCAGATTTCGTGCGGACGGAATATATTGAATATAGCCGTAAGACAGGACGAAAACTCGGCGAGTTTTTTAGTACTTTTTTTGAACTGGCTGAACACTACGCCCAAATGGCAGAAGGCCTGAAACAAAATCCCGCTCTGGCCATTGACTACCTCCGTCGAGCATTTTTAATATCCAATAAAAACGAGTATCGTGACAAAGCAAAAGATCTTTTCAAGGGAAGCACATTTGACGCTCAGCGAACTGCCAGCATAGATCATTTTCTAAACGGATAACTCCTTTAATGGGGTAATTATTATGAATCTGCACGATACAATGATCGAAATGGGTACCAAAGCCGTAGCCGCCTCGCGCGTGCTGGCCAAACTTTCCACTAAAAAGAAAAACGCCATGCTCGCAGCAATGGCCGATGAAGTCGCCACGCAGAAGGAAGCGCTCAAAACCGCTAACGCCAAAGATCTGTCCGCCGGGCGCGAAGCCGGACTTTCCACCGCCCTGCTCGACCGGCTGACGCTGACCGATGCCCGCATCGACGGCATGGTCAAAGGTCTGCGCGAAGTCGCCGCGCTCAAAGATCCTGTCGGCAAAAAAATCAGTAGCCAAACCCGCCCCAACGGACTGGTCATCAAAAAGGTGCGCGTACCGATCGGTGTCATCGCCATCATTTATGAATCTCGACCCAACGTCACCGCCGAGGCCGCGTCGCTCTGCTTTAAAACCGCCAATGCCGTCATCCTACGCGGCGGTAAAGAAGCGATGCACTCCAACGCGGCGGTCGCCAAAGCCCTGCGCGATGGCGGTGCGAAAATGAAAATGCCCGCCGACGCCATTCAGCTGGTCGAAACCACCGACCGCGACGCTGTACGCGAACTCTGCCAGATGGTCGGCAAGATCGATTTAATTATGCCCCGTGGCGGCGAAGGCCTGATCAAAGCCGTTTCCGAAATGGCGTGGGTGCCCGTCATTAAACATTACAAAGGCGTCTGCCACTCCTACGTCGATGTCGCCGCCGACATCGACATGGCGCTCGCCATCGCCGAAAACGCCAAGTGCCAGCGCCCCGGCGTCTGCAATGCCATGGAAACGCTGCTCGTCCATAAAGATATCGCCGCCGCCTTCCTGCCCCGCATGATCGAACGCTTCAAAGCGCGCGGCGTTGAACTGCGCGGAGATGAAGCAACACAAAAATTTGATGCCTCGATCAAACCCGCCACCGAAGAGGATTGGACTACCGAATATCTCGACCTCATTCTCTCGGTTCGCATCGTCAAAAACGTGCAGGCCGCGATCGAGCACATCAACACCTACGGCTCCAAACACTCCGACGCCATCGTCACCACCGACAGCAAAGCCGCTAAACAATTTCTGGCGCAGGTCGACTCCGCCACCGTTTACGTCAACGCCTCCACGCGCTTCACCGACGGCGGCGAATTCGGTATGGGCGCGGAAATCGGCATCAGCACGGATAAACTCCACGCCCGCGGCCCCATGGGCCTCGAAGAACTCACCACGTATAAGTATGTCATCTCCGGCTCCGGCCAGATTAGGGCGTAATGCGTAACGAGTAATACGTAATTCACGAGATATGATGACAACCAACTCTCATTGGCACACCGAGTTCGCGAAAATCATCTCGTGTACAAAATGCACCACTGCTATCCAGTTGGTTCGCAACTACCGCGATTGAAAATTGCCACTTCGTTGCCCCGCATTCTTGAACAGATCGATACTTGACCCCGACTACTTACTGGTTGACGGCCCGCACTTTGAAATATATAGCCGAATTCAAGTTGGAGGGAATGTTAACAACAAAAAGCATTCCCGTTCCCATAACTGGCAGTCCGTAGGCTTGCCAGACCCCGCTACAAAGATTCGTAGAACTTTCGACCTGATACAGGGCATTTGAAATGGCGGGGAAACTCAGTTCACGGGATCCTGCCGTGATACTGCCAATTTCTGTTAAAGCGGTGCGCTCTGGACTAGCCTCGATCGAATAAATGGACGTGTACGCTCCGTTGGTGGACTGCATATTCAACAAGGCCACATAGCGTCCGTTCGCCGCTATAATTTTTGCACTGCTCAAGTCCGGTATACGGGTGGAACTCCATGTCACCCCGAAATCATCAGAATAAACCAGAGAACTTTCGCGACGGCCAACCAGTCTGTTGCCGTTGAATTTTAAATCCCGAACATCCGAAAAGAGGGAGGTTTCCCAGCCCTTCCCCGACGTGTAAATTTTAGATTCGCAGATAATCTGCCCGTCGTGCGCGGCGGTCGGTTCCGCCGCGCTCGGCCCACCATCTATTACGCAGTAATCCACCCCGTTGCTGGTGCAGAGCATTTGGCGGGGATATCCGTTTGTGTAACCACGGAAAGCAAAAAAAGCACGTTGTTCATCTTGAAATAAGCCCAGCTGGCCATCAGACCAAGCTTCTATTTGTAATGTACGTGACCACTGATTGCTTAAGGGATTATAGATATAAAAATCGCAATAAACAGGCGACCCGATCAGCACCCAGCCCGAATCCATCCAGACACTTACGCCTAACAGAAAAGTTGGAAACGAAACTAACGGGCCGAACCCGCCGTATGAACTTGGATTATCCCAAGCGAACCCGTTGGTGGACAAAAGCGATACAGTTTCGTTTAAATACATATTGCCCATTTGTCCAAAGTGAACGCTTCTTTGGAGTGCCAGAATGAATTTATTATCGATAGCCGTAATGTCGCTCAGGCTCAGACAAACGGTATCGTTTGGATCCCCGGTCTCGCGAATCTCTACCGGAATGTAAAGATTAGTGCTAACTGCCCACGTTTGGAGGTCGGCGCTTGTTACGGCAACAGAAAGATCTTGCACGCAAAGAAAACTGGTTCCATTGAAAGCGATGGCGGAAAACTGGTTGTCTGGGAATGTGTGTTCGTGTTGCCACGCTAGTGCTGGGCGAATTAAAAAAAACGACAAACTTATAACGAGGCACACTTTTTTCATGCCCGCATCTTACCATTCCAGCGGGTATTGTACGCGCACTTTATATATTTTTTGCCACTGCCGTAGGAGCAGGGCACGTTGCGTCCGATGATGGGCCCGGTGTTACGGATCGGTTGAGATCGCCGAGGTCAGTCCGATAATTTGACAATTCCGGTTTTCAATCAGTGGAAAATCGACGCAGATTCTTAGCGTAGACGCGGTGTCCCCACCGCGTTTCCCGATTTGACTGAACGCGGTGGGGTCACCGCGTCTACATTTTTTCAATGACTGGAAACTTCCGTGTGTTCGGCGTGTTCCGTGGTGAAAGTTTTTCCAATGTTCAGAAATTGCCACTTCGTTGCCCCGCATTCGCGGAGCCCAGCTCGAGTTGCCATTTCACTTCGTTTCATTGCTTTGCACCAGCAAAGCCTGTCTCCCACGGGTCGGCTCGTCTCGATTCGCGCGGTTTGCGGTGATTAGGCGGCCTATTCACCGCAGAATTTACGGTGAATAGACTTGCCGATGCGGCGATTGAAGCTATTATTCGCCGCAAAAGGTGCGGTGATTATGATTTATATCCATCAACTCGAAGAATGGCCCGATTTCAAGTGGGACGCAGAAAAACTTTCGCCCCTGCTCGCATCCGTCCGCCATCGGCAAGGTCATCTGCTTGGACAAATGAAGGCGCAAGGCTTTCGGCTTCGTGCCGAGGCCGGACTGGCCAACTTGACTTCCGAGATTGTTAAGTCCAGCGCCATTGAGGGCGAAAATCTGGATGAAAATCAGGTTCGCTCTTCGATTGCCCGTCATCTTGGAATGGACATTGGCGGCTTAATTCCCGCCGCGCGCCACATCGAAGGAATCGTTGAGATGATGCTCGATGCGACTAAGCGACATGACGAACCGCTGACCGAAGAGCGGCTGTTTAACTGGCATGCAGCACTCTTTCCGACCGGCCGTAGCGGAATGCGGGATATTACCGTTGGCGCATGGCGAACCGGCCCAATGGTTGTTGTCTCGGGAGGAATCGGTCACGAAAAAATTCATTTTAAAGCCCCGGAGGCAAAAATCCTGGCGAAAGAAATGACGGCATTCATCACATGGTTTAATTCACCAACGGGGATGGATCCGGTTTTAAAAGCGGCACTGGTCCATTTCCGGTTTGTCACGATCCATCCGTTTGACGACGGGAACGGCCGTATCGGCCGCGCTATCGCAGAAATGGCGCTGGCACGCGCCGACCGCACGCTGGAACGGTTCTATAGCATGTCGGCGCAGATCGAAGCCGAGCGGAAGCCCTATTACAATGCGCTCGAATGCTGTCAGAAGATGACGATCGATATTACCCGCTGGATGGAATGGTTTCTCGGCTGTCTGGATCGGGCGGTCGAATGTGCCGAGGAGACGCTCGCCGGAGTTCTCAAAAAAGCGCGCATCTGGGAGAAGGTCAACGAAGGTTCGGTCAATGATCGTCAGAGAATCGTGATCAATCGCCTTTTGGACGGGTTTCAGGGGAATCTCAACACATCCAAATACGCCACACTGACTAAATGCTCAACCGACACAGCCCTTCGCGACATCACCGATTTGCTGGCACGAGGCATCTTAGAGAAAAATCCATCCGGTGGACGCAGCACCAACTACCACTTGATCGACCCCGCCGCCTGATAAAACTCTCTTCTATAGCCCAACTTTCTTCGCGCCCATTCGCGTTCATTCGCGGTTGAAAATCTTCTAAGGATTGGAACTGCGGTAGGCAAGATGCCTGCGGTACGTAAACAACCATCTTGGAGGCCTTATCAAAAACCTGCGGTTGGACAGAATTTATACATAAATTAGTTAAATTATAAAAATGTTGTAATTCGACTAATTTACCTATATAAACCAATTTATGAATCCAGTAACAAATCCATTTGCACCAGGCGCAGGAACACCACCACCTGAATTGGCTGGACGTGACGAACTGCTAAAAACCATTCATATTGCCATCGAACGAACCCGTCGGGGTTATCCAACCAAGAGCGTTCTACTGGTCGGGTTGCGCGGAGTCGGCAAAACGGTGTTGCTGGATCGAATGCGCGATGACGCCGAAGCAGACGGGATTCAAACCTTACGGATCGAAGCTCCGGATAATCGTTCTCTTCCCGCTTTGCTTGCTCCACAGTTTCGCCTATGTCTTCTTCAGCTCTCGCGCAATGCCGTTGCAAAAGATTTGGCGCAACGGGCACTCCGTGGTCTGGCAGGATTTGCCAAATCCCTGAAAGTTAAATACGAAGATATTGAAGTAGGATTTGATTTTGATCCCGAGCCGGGACTGGCCGATAACGGAGATCTCGAACACGACTTGCAGGCTTTGCTAGAAGTGGTTGGTGCGGCCGCAAAAAGTGCCGGTAGCGCACTCATTCTGTTTATTGATGAGCTCCAATACGTTCAGGAAGCAGAGCTCGAAGCCCTGATTATGGCGCTTCATCGGGTAGCCCAACGCCGTCTGCCCGTGATGCTGGTCGGAGCAGGACTGCCGCAGTTGCGCGGCCACATGGGCCAGGCTAAATCCTACGCCGAGCGCCTTTTTGACTTTCCCGAAATCGGCCCGCTCGATCCGGAGGCAGCAAAACTAGCCATCGTTAAACCGGCAGCAGACCAGAATGTCGTAGTGGAAGCCGCTGCACTGGATTGGATCGTTAAAGAAACTGAGGGCTATCCCTACTTCATTCAGGAATGGGGTAAACATGCGTGGGATGCTGCTGAAAAATCGCCGATTACGCTCCATGATGTAGCACTCGTTTCAACGGAAGCGGTTGCCGCCCTTGATGAAAGTTTCTTCCGCGTGCGCTTTGACCGACTGACTCCATCGGAAAAACTATACTTGCGTGCCATGGCCGAACTCGGAGCTGGGCCGCATCGCTCCGGGGATATCGCTGACATTTTAAAACGAAAAGTGAGCTCTCTTGGCCCGACTCGCGCTCAACTGATCAGCAAAGGCATGATCTGGAGTCCGAATCATGGCGACACCACCTTCACAGTTCCGCTATTCGATGGCTTCATGCGCCGGGTCATGCCAGGCAACGAATGGAAAAACGAATAGGTTTCACATGGGACTCGAAGAACTCACCACGTATAAATATGTCATCTTCGGTTCCGGCCAGATTAGGGGATAGAAAATGCGAATCAATCTGGAGACAACATGCTTCACAATTTAATCGTCGGGTGGTTGTTAATGATATTTGGGGTATTGATCGGCATGACGATCGGCCTTTGGGCGCACGATGATGAATGGGCGCACGGCTATCCGTCCTACCGGCGCAGAATGTTGAGACTGAGTCATATTGCGGCATTTGCGCTGGGCATCATTAATGTGCTTTATGCGTTTGTTGACGCGGCCTTTGTCGCGGTTTTTTCCAGCAAGCTTTCCGAAAAAGGAGAATGACGAATGTGCTACGACATGTGCCTGCGTTCACTTGACGACACGCTCCAAACGCTTGAAGGAATGCGCTACCGCAAACCCGGACAGGATGAAACCTCGACGGAAGCCGAACAGGAAGTCGGGCGTCTGACGAAAGAGCTTTTAGAAATTCGCAAAAAACTGGGTGCCTTTGAAGGTGCGCACCGTGATGAAACCGTCAAATGCAATGTGTGCAATGTTTACCACCACCACGACCACAACAAAGTCGAATGGCGCTCTGCAGAATCAAAAGGCGGTTATGATGAAGATGTGGAGTAGTCTGTCCGAACGGACGGGGCGCGTTACGCCATGCGCCCCGCCTCACCCTACGCCGATGTTTAAAGCAGGTTTACAAACATTGGAAAACTGACGCAGGTTCTTAGCATAGACGCAGTGTCCCCACCGCGTTTTTTGATCTGACTGAATGCGACGAGGGCGTCGTAGAATAGGGGCCAGTCCTCGGAATAGGGGTCAGTCCTCGCATTCAAGCAATTCAAAACATAAAACCCCCGCTTCATTCTTTTGACCGGTCAGGACTCCTCCTGCAATGGATATAGATTTAGCCATGTATAGCTCAAAAAATGCCGTTTCTATGAGCTATAGAGCCGCTTTTTATAGCCTGAATTGAAAAACAGGGATCTTCAGCTCTTAGCCTAAGTTGCCCCTATTTCGTATAACTTTGGATTTTTATTACCGCACTCGCTGGACGCGGCAGTAATCCATTCTTTTTGTTGGTGAGGACGGCGGCTGAATCCCGCAGCTACACCTTCCTCGGCTACAGTTACATCAGCTGAGACTTGGCACAGCCAGCCTTCTGCTTCATAATTTGTGCACATGATTCTCGACGTCCTCTATCACGATAACCATTTGCTGGCGGTAAATAAACCGGCCGGACTGCTGACGCAGCCGAGCGGAACGGATAAGGATAATCTTGAAGACCGCGCTAAAGCATGGATCAAAGAAACCAAAGGCAAGCCAGGGAATGTTTTTTTGCACGCCGTTCACCGGCTCGATCAGGTTGTCAGCGGCGTGGTGCTTTTCGCCTGCACCGACAAAGCGCTGTCGCGCCTGAACGCCGACCTACGGGCACACAGGTTCACAAAAATCTACCATGCCATCGTTTCCGGCGCGCCGCCGCAACAGGAAGGTTCGTTGCATCACTTTTTGATTCACGACGATTTCCGTGCCGGAGTCGCCAAGGAAGGTGATCCTGATGCGAAGGAGTGTTTATTGGATTACA
>JBBQSL010000130.1:0-10002 GCA_038213895.1 Kiritimatiellales bacterium
TCTAATGCGACGGGGCGATTGCTTTCCGGTTGAGTCTCGACCGGACGCAAATGCATCCAGAGTGATGCCGCACACAGTAATAACAGCAATCCACCGGTTAAAATGAAGATCTTTTTGAACATAAAGATCCTTTAGTAACTGCGTCCGATCAGCACACCGTTCTGATAGACATCGGTGTAATGACAGACTGAGGTGGCAATCGGGCTGGAGTGACAGAAGGTGATCGCGACTTCGCCGGATGGATTGAAATCACTAAGATAAAAGTCGCGGACTCGCGATCCATCTTCGTAGGCGATCACTCCCCGGCAACGCTGGTTGATCCGTATCTCAGGAATCATCGGGTTCATGATCATGGTGGTATTGGCCTTGAAGCTGCCATCAGCGTAAATTTCCTCATAGTGCAGGTAGGTGTTTTTCATGAACCAGAGGTTGAAGCCCTTGACCGTCACCGGGGCCAGCACGGGGCCGTTTTTGCCGAGGCGAACCACACCGTAGAGCTCTTCGGGAACCGTGGTGCGCAGTTGATTGGCGCCTTCGACCGTCTGCCACTTCAGGCGGCTGTCCCAGTCGATCACCGTTTCAGCCGGCCATGCCACCGGAGCGCTCCACGGACGCCATTGGGACACCTGCGCGGCAACCGTTTCCGGACCGGCTCCGACGACCCGGATCTGAACGCTGCGTGAATAACTGAGGGGGCTGCCCTGCGCGTCCAGACCGGACGCCGAGCCTTCGAGGGTGTAGATGCCGTCTTGCTCAAAGCGATATGTCACCGAATCATTAATTGAACACGTTCCCAGACTCTGCCCGTTGACACTGATCTGCGCGGTACCGGAAACCATCCCGGGCAGAGCGGCGGTCAACCGAAGCGCATCCCCGCGCCGGATCACCACGACTGCCAGCGGTTCCGTCAGCAAATTGGTTTCTTTCCAGCGCACCGGACGGCGCAGAACGCGTCCGCCATTTTCAAAGGACATGCTGATTTCGGTGCTTGAGCCGTCCTGGGCCAGTGCGGCATTGGCGAACCAGCGGTCATTTGCGCCATGGACCACAGCGTCCGTTCCGCTTACCTGCATCGCACCGGTAAAGAGCCCGCGCCCTTCGAGACAGACCGGAGAGGTGCGGCTTGCCTGCGGCGCGACATCCACGGTGTTGCGGGCCGTCAGCCGGTTTTCCACCCAGTCTTTGATTCCATTCGCATTGCTGTCGGCTCCGGGATACTGCTGAAGGGTCAGTTTTTCGACGCGCAAGGCGATCCCGCTCTCATAATTGTCCCAGAAGAGTTCAACCGTATGGATCCCGGCGTTGAGAAAGGGAGTGTCAACCACGGCGGTCTGCACAGAACCGCCGGAGAACACCACATCTCTGCGGGCAACGAATTCTCCATCAATGGCAATTCTTACGTGATAGGTTTTGGAGGCGGCGGAAAGAATCTTTTGCTGTGCGATGTTAACCGCCAGCCGGAAAAGATCTGCCTGCGGCACATTGACGGCATAGGTCAGCCCTCCCCGGCGACCTGCGGCGTAAAGCGCCGTTTGATCCATCACCCAAGTTCCCGTCGTGGCAGACGCCGACGAACCGGTTACAACCAGCGTGTCGGTCAATGCGCCGACGGGCGGATTCACCGATCCGTCGCCAACAACGACGCTTTCAGAAGCCGGAATTACGAAGTTCGCGACCAACGGATTGGAGCCTCGCTGATATTCCTGCAGATTCGTAATCCCGTCTCCGTCTTCATCTGCGCCAGCGGTCAATGCCCCGTATTTGTTCTCCCACCAGTCCGGGAGTCCGTCGCCATCCGAATCGAAGGCATCCAGATCAAAATTGAACAGGTTCTTGAGCTGCCCCTGATTGGCAAGGGCAAGGTTGCGCGAGGCATTGGTGGAAGCGGCCCACGGAACCTTCTGTACATACCCTTCCGCGATCAGCCGGTCATAGAATGGCTGAGCCAGTGCCTTGAGCATTCCCTGATTGGCGGGGCGGAAGTTATTGCCAGCCGGAAAGGTGTCAATCCGGCTGAGAATGTTGGTGTTTCCAAGGCTTGGAAGTTTTTCCATGAATTCTGCGGCAGCCTGCGTGCACATCCACTTGACCTGTCCCTGATTGGCCGGATTGAAGTCATGTGCCGCGCTGTTGGTGTGAAGGACTCCGCGATCCACCCACCACTGAGGGACTTCGGCAACGACCGATAAAATCAGCCCAAAGGCCGTTATCCAGACAAAACGGTTCAACGTTTTTTTCATAATCTTACTCCGTCACAGCCTCTCCGCACAAAAAATCCCGCCCGTGCTTGTATTGATCGTTCTGAAAAAGCGGTCGCCGGTTCGTCTTCAGCAGGCAACCCCGCTAGCGGCTTACTGCTGAGTAAACGAACCCATAGAAAGGTCGCCTTCTTCCGGAATGAACCAGCCGGTGCTTCCGGAGGTTCCACCGCCGCCAAGAGACAGTCCGCCAACTTCCAAAGCCCCGGTCGCATAGATCGAACCGTCTCCCCTCAGCCGGATGGTTTCCACGCCGTCTTTAAACATGCAGAGTTCGGTTGTGTCTTCAAACCGGCGAAGAACGTAAATCATGTTGGCGTCCGAAACTTCGCCTCCCTTAAACGCCCGGAACAGATTGCCTTCTCGGGCATAAAAGGCCAGCTTGCCGGTTTCGGCATGGACAAAGAAATTGGTGTTTCCGGACAGTTGGCCGTTTTGGTTAAATTGGATCGATCCGTCTGCGCCACCGGCTGCCACATTGGATAATCCCGATCCGTTTCCGCTGATGGTTCCCTGCACCGTTAAATTGGAAGAAACGTTTAGCGAAGTGCCCTGCACAAGGACATCTCCCGACAGATTGGCATTCTGAATGGTAAGTCCTGAGGCGTTCCATGTTCCGGAGCTTGGCAGGCTGGCAGCGCTGATTGTGCCGCTGAGGGATTCCGCAGTCAGGTTAGTCAGGCCGGAGCCGTCACCGATAAATTTACCACCTGCAGTCACGTTGCTGACAGTTGTCAGCGATTCGGCCTTGAGAGAAAGCAGGTTGGCTGAATTGGTAATAACCGCTCCGGTTTCAGGATCGACCCCGCTGAGTTGCCCGGCGCTGACTGTAATATCGCGAATGCCAGCATTTGTGAAGGTCATGCCGATGTCGCCGGGATTGACCGCCCCATGGTTGTAGATAAAACCGCCCTGAACATCGAGATTGTTCGTGACAGATTCTGCATACACAGATAATCCGGTAACCGATAACAGAAAACTGATAACCGTTAACTTTCCACCCTTTTTCATGCCCGCCTCCTTACGTTAATAAAGTTTGATCACTGCTCCGTCGCCACCGGGATGTGGACCGCCAGCCGTTTCACACCCTGTAAAACCGTCATCCCTCTCTCAAACATCCTTTTGAACACCACTTGGTCGCGCTCAGACAGCCAATGGAATAACGCATAAACTGCATGAACAGCCATCGCCGTAAAAATACTGATAGAAAACGCGATGATGTGAAGCTGCCAGGCCAAAACCCGAATCCAGAAGGTCGCGATCAGAAATTCGAGCCCCAGTAAAACCAGCATGGCTGGCAAAAACGGCAGGGAAAGCTTGCGTAAGCCCAGAAAGAAGATCCGGTCACGCCGCTGGAACCAGCAAAGAAAACCAATCAGTGCATACACGCCGCCCGATGCGCCAACCAGCCAGGCGTGCACTGGCATGAAAAAATAAAAATAGAAAAACGATGACACGGCGGAATAGAGAACAAAATAGATGAATAAGAAATAAAGACGGATTTGTGAGGCAAAATATGTGCACACGACCCACATTCCGCACATATTAATGCCAAGATGAACCAGATTACCGCTCAAAAATCCGTTTGTAAAAAACTGCCACCAGTGAGGATGATCTGACCAGAGAGCTCCGTATTTAAAGAATAAGGGAAAGTATATCTGTGCAAGGTACACACAGCTCAGTATGAGCGGAAAAACAAAAGATTGGCAAAACAGTTTCCACTTGAAGGTCATTTGCCCCCCAGAAAAAAAACAAGAAGGATGCCCCCCATGAGCACATTGCATTTGTGAATTTAACTTATGAAGCATACGCGTAAAGTAATGGATATTTAAAATGTGTATAGAAAATAATAATTAATTTTTTGTAAGTGTTGAATTTTCCCACAATCTGCGACAAAAAGAAAACCATGCAGAAAAATCGCCGAACGGTTTGAGCCTAAATCAACATTTTTACTCAGGCCCGGTCTGTCTAATTTTACGGCTACGACAACCAACTGTTTTGTTTTTCGCGCCGAAAAAGTGTGGCAAAAGTGTGGCTTTCGCCCGCCTTAAAGCAGGTGTTTTCTACCTTTTTTCTACCAGCATTGCGTCTGAAAATTTTTCCAACTATTTTTCCGGAAAAGACGAAAAATCAAACGGGTCTCTTTTCATTTTGCTTCACCGCCCCGCTCAGGCGGCGAGAACGGCGGCTTCTTTTTGTGCTTTCGTCATTTGGGCGACCGCCTTTTCCAAGTACAACCACATTTTCAATTAGTTCTTCGTGTTGCCACGACCGGAAGACTTCCCCAAGCGCCAGCACCTCTTTGGGCAGGCCGAAGCGTTCCCCTATCACGCCGGTGAGCATGTGCGGCATGGCGGTTTCGAGTGCCGTGCGGAAGACATCGCGTCCGGGGCGGAAGTAGTGCTTCACCTCGTTCAGGGAGAATAATTGGCAACCTATTGGTTTCTGTTGGTTTTTCTGTTGGTTTTTGTTCACCCGATTTCACGACATTTCAAAATTTTTCATTATCGGGCCGAAAAACGAAATATCGCTCAAATCCCCTAAAAATAAAGGCCGGAACGTTTGTTCCGGCCTTTAAAATTGGTAGCGGGGCTGGGATTTGAACCCAGGACCTTCAGGTTATGAGCCTGACGAGCTACCAGACTGCTCCACCCCGCAACGATTTGAGAAAGTGTGAAGGTATCGTTTTCTCACCCAGTTGCAAGGGGATTAAATTATTTTCTTTGCCGTACCGCCTCGTACAGTAAAATTGCCGCCGAAACCGATACATTCAACGAGTCGTTTTTCCCAAGCATTGGAATTTTTAAATTCATATCCGCCGTTTGTTTCCCGCCTTCGTCAAGGCTGCTACGGACAAGCCAAACATCGGAAAGCCCTCGGTCTTCCGCGCCGACCACAATGGCGACTGACCCAGTCAAATCAGCGTCAGTATAAGCCGCGCCGGCATCCGGCGTGGCGGACATAATTTTGATTCCCCGCGCCTTCAAAAATATAAGAGTTTCTTCCGAGGTCGCCTCCGCGACCGGCAGATAAAATAGCGTGCCAATACTAGCACGGATTACATTGGGATTATTCAAATCAGTTGCCGAATCGCAAACGATCACCGCATCCGCGCCCGCTCCGTCGGCCGTCCTCAGCAATGCGCCGAGATTACCCGGCTTTTCTAATCCTTCCGCGACCAAAATCAGCGGATTTTTAGGCAGTTTAAGATCGGTGAGCGTCTTGCCAACCAGCGGCCCAACCGCCAGGACCCCGTCCGGCCCTTCCCGATACGATATTTTTTCAAATACCGCGCGGGAGCATTGGAAACATTCGCGTTCATTGCCACTTCGTTGCCCCGCATTCGCGAAACCCAGCTCGCCTGCGGCTCGGTTCGCGTTCATTCGCGGTTGACCATTTCCAAGTTCAGGGCAAAACCACAACTCGACCGGCTGCCAGCCGTTTTCAACGGCCCGCGTCACTTCGCGAGCGCCTTCAATCACCGTTAATCCCTCGTCGCGACGCGCCGAGGCTTTTCGCTGAAGCTTCATAATCCGCTTCACGCGCTCATTCTGTACGCTAGTTATTTCAGCACTCATAATCACAAACCGACCGCGCCGCCACGAACGGCTTCACGAAACTGACCACCGCCTGATGATCGGGATGCATCTGATAAGCAATCAAATCATCTTCCGAATTGAATTCTGAATAAAGCGACATCGTCCCGCTTCCGGCATCAATCCCAACTTCAATCTTCAGCAGTTCTGGAATTTTTCCTGCCAATGCTTCCAGCCGAGTCTTCATCTCCATCTTCTGCTCCGCCGTAACTTCCGGCTTCATTTTCCAGATTACGATATGTTTGATCATTTTAAAATTCCACTTTCAGTTTACTCATCAAAATTTTCATCGCGCATAAGCCGCTGATCAATCAGCGCCCGTGCATCACGGCGGCCATCAAAGACCGCCAGAACATCCACTCTTGATGCCTGCACACGGTACAGTATGCGATACGGCTTGTAGCGAAGTTCCCGAATATCGCTACGCGGACGTCCCTCAAGCTCCGGCGGAAGATGTTCTTGTCGCGGAAATTCCGTCAGCTTTAAACACAACGTCTCAATACCAGATGCAATTGCATCAGCCCGGCCTGTAGAAGCATTCGTTGAAATATATTCGTGTAACGAAACGATATCCGCCTTGGCGCGCCGGGTTATGTGCACCGAAAACTTCACAGCCTGCTTTCCGGATTATTTTTCCTGATCTCTTTGCGCAGCTCTGCAAAAGCCTGTTTAATCGGCATGGTTCGCCCGGCCGCAATATCCTCGTCGCCCTGCCTTGCCAGCTCAAGAATCGCCAGGATTTCCTGCGTTCTTTCATAGGTCTTCAAATCCTGAATGATGACCCGCGCCCGGCCGTTTTGAGTGACAATTACCGGCGCGCCGGTTTCACAAACTCGGTCAACAACTTCCGCTGCATTGGCTTTTACGTAACTGATCGGTTTAATCGCTTCGCTGAGTTTCATTTTTCACCTCGGACTTAATTTGGTCTTAATTTAAGACATCCTGACAGCTGTATCAATTCAAAACTCCACCACACTCATACTCCATTATTCCACCATTCCATCATTCCATCATTCCGCGCCCTTCGGGGCGCTATAAACCAGTTCCATGTTTTTCGCAGCGGCGACTTCATCAAGACGTCCGACCGGCGTGGTAACCGGCGCATGGTGCAGTGCGTCGGGATCGGTTTTGGAAAGTTTTGCCAGTTCGATCATGTCGGCGCAAAAAGCGTCGAGCGTTTCGCGTGTCTCAGTTTCGGTCGGCTCGATCATGATGGCTTCCGGCACGTTGAGCGGGAAATAAATCGTCGGCGCGTGATAGCCACGGTCGAGCAGTGCCTTGGCCAGGTCGAGCGTATGAACGCCCTCTCCCAGCGATTTGCCGCTGAACACACATTCGTGCATACAGCGACCTTTGGTGACCGCCGCAAAATGCGGACGCAGTTTTTCCTGCACATAGTTGGCGTTCAGCACCGCGCGGTCGCTGGTAGCGCGCAAACCGTCGCGTCCGAGCATCAGCAGATAAGCATAAGCCCGCACGAGAATAGCGAAGTTGCCGTAGAACGGCGCAATGTAGCCGATGCTCTTCGGAAAGTCGTAGTCGAGCGTGTAGGTTCCGTCTTTGGTCTTCGTCACTCGCGAAATGGGAAGATAAGGCCTCAATCTTTCGCAAACACCGACGGGACCGGTGCCGGGACCGCCGCCGCCGTGCGGCGTGGAAAACGATTTGTGCAAATTGAGATGGCAAAGGTCGAAGCCGAGTTCGCCGGGTTTGATGCGCCCCATGATCGCATTGAAGTTCGCGCCATCGTAATACATCAAGCCGTCTACCGCATGTACCGCTTCGATAATCTGTTTTACCTTCGGATTAAATAAGCCGAGCGTACTCGGTAGCGTCAGCATCACACCGGCGGTCTCGCCGTTGAGTGCCGCTTTGAATTTATCAATATCCATGTCGCCACTGGCATCGGACGGAATCGTCACCACATCGAAACCGCCAAGCTTCGCGCTGGCTGGATTGGTACCGTGCGCGGAGTCAGGAATAATGATATGCGTCTTTTTGTTGCCGCGGTCGCGGTGATAAGCCGCCATCATCATCACCGCCGTCAGCTCGCCATGTGAACCGGCCATCGGCTGAAGCGTAAATTCGGCCAGACCGGTGATCTCGGACAGCATCCGTTCCAGCGAGTAGAGGATCTGGAGCGAGCCCTGCGTCAGCAACCCACCGTGACGCAACTGCGGCCAGAGCGGATGCGTTTCACACAGATCGGGCAGCGACGCGGCAGCTTCGCAGGCCCGCGGATTATGCTTCATCGTGCAGGAACCCAGCGGATAAAAGTGTGTATCGACCGAATAATTCAGGCGCGACAGCTTCGTATAATGCCGCACCACTTCGCTTTCGGAAACTTCCGGCAACTCGGCCAGAGCCGCGCGTAGCAGATTCGCCGGAATCACATCCTGTTCCGAAATCCGGTCTTCCGGAATCCGCACCCCGCCCCGTCCAGGGGAACTCTTTTCAAATATTAACTGCATAACATCCAACTTCCATTTTCTACGGTATCAACAACGTTTAACCACTAATCCTCAACAGCCTTCACCACAGAGGACACTGAGACACAGAGCAATTTAAATTCAAAGATTTTTCACCCCCGTCTTCTCTGTGTCTCAGTGACCTCTGTGGTAAAATTTCCCATTTTCCTCTGGCGGAATCCGCACCCCGCCCCGCCCTTTTGAGCTCAATTCATAAATCAGTTTCATAATTCGTATTCCGTATTTCGTACTGCGTATTTCCAATGGTTGGAAAACCACTAATCTTTACTAATTCGCACTAATCAATCCCAATAGCAGGTTTAACAGTATGGTATTTTAGATTTCTTCACTTTAACGCCCCAAATATCATTCGACTCCAAAAATCTCTGAACACCCAGTCCGGAATTAATATTCCTCGGCCCGAGAACAACTTCTTGAATTTCAGAACAATCCAACGAGAAATCCTTGTAGGGAATGATTTTATCGTTAATTACGCGATAATTACACCCGTAATAGGCCATATCTTTTGCATCCAACTGGACAATCACGCGCCACTCCCGCTCCTCAGAAAAGCCCTCATCTTTTAATAAAAAAATCTTAGGAAGAAGCTCCCTCATTTGGTTTTGCAGTTCATTATAAGCATCGAGTCTGTTATTATGTTCCCCAGCAAAAACATCGGAATCAGAAAATAGCTTAAGCGGATCTTTGGATGCTATGTTCTTCATTACTTCAAAAATTGGTCTTATAAACTCCTTTTGCCGAGTAAGATTATATTCGACCTGAACAAACTGACCATACGTGCTTTTCCAACAGAGATCTATGCCAGCAGAAAATTGCTTCAAATATTCCTTTGAGAACCCAATTGCAACTCCTGATGCATTGTCCGCATACCCTCGCCACTGGCTCAACAAATCATCCTCAGCAGACAGACAAAAGCCCAGCGCCTGCCAATTTTCTTCCGCCGACCTAATATACCCCAGCAAGTCGTCCATTTCTAAAGATTCTTCCTTTGCAAGGTCTTTAAAAATTCTCACGACCAACTTTCCTTCGGTTTTGTCATTTGAGAGGGATAATGAAGAAAGCCTAATCGACTTGTTATTTATGATCGAACATAACGCCTCATTCGAACAATAGTGATAAAATATTTCGTTTTGTTCCATAAATCTATTGATTTTTTATCCTTTTTACCGATTCTGCAACCGCTCTTTCAAACCATTATTTTTCACTGATTGGCCCCTATTCCTGCTCAATTGATCAAGTGGTAAATCGCCCCCCTCAAACTCGTCTCTTCTTTGTATGCCATATCAGCTAAATTTTCATCTCCATTTTCTTTAAACAAACGATGCGCTGCTTGATACAAATCAGCTTTGTTCCTCTTCTCAGCGATTGTCTTGGCAGGTAAACATTCCGCCTGACCAAAAAGTGCATCAGCAAGTTTGGTTTTATCACCAAGCTTCTTCGATAAAGCTTCTTGCTCTACATAAAGAGATAACGCTGGCTCAAAATTACCCTGCATTAGATTACAAAAGGCCTGCCACGACAGCGCATTAAGCAGGCCGGACTGATCACCCAGCTCCTTCGTCAAGGAAGAAACTTCTTGATAAATTGCCGCTGACTTTGCCCAGCTTCCCTTAGAACTCTTCCCAAGCTGGAGACAACGTGCCAAACACAAAAAAGCGT